>JAVHQJ010000082.1:0-4140 GCA_036171075.1 Sideroxydans sp.
CGAGAGGAGGGGGAACGAGCGGAGCGGAAAGATGAGAGACGAGCGTTGCGGTGATCGAATTTACCGCTTGAGAGCTGAAGTCAGACAGTGGCAGGGCAACCACGGGTGTGTCGATATAAGCTGTGCAAGCCAAGTGGCAAACGCCGCAAGCAGTGCAACCCGAATCGCTTTCATCGCTCACCTGCGAGGCTTCATGGTCATGCATCATCATGTCGTGATTCATCATGTCATCGTGCGACATAGACATCATCTCAACCGACTCATGGCATTCGCCCTGCTGCAACTGCATCGCAAGCGAAGCCGCCAGCGCGCTACCGCTGGAGAGCGGCAACCACAGCAACATCAATACGGCAACGAATTTTCGGGTTAGGCGAGACATGGACGCAGTGTCGCAAAGTGAAGCGGGCGAGTCAATCGGGATTAGATTAGACCTCGTTATAGGTCGGGGAATTTATCCATTGTCAGCCTCTCTCTCTGGCGTTACAGTTCATCCCATCCACTCAAACAAAAATAAGAGGTTCGATATGGCGATACTGATAACAATTGCGGTGTTGATGACACTGCTAGTGCTGGCTTTCTTTCAAGCGTCTATCTGGAGTTGGTTGATCGCTATCAGCGTGATGGTGCCGGTGATTGCGATGGAAAGTCGTATATCTGGCGATGCCTTGCAGCTGGTGTATATCGCGTTGACGGTGTTTGTGTTGGTGCTGGGTGTGCCTTTCCTGCGTCGCCTGTTGATTAGTAGTTTCGTTCTTAAAATTTTCCGCAAAATACTCCCGCAAGTTTCTCAAACCGAACAAGAAGCACTTGATGCCGGCACGGTGTGGTGGGATGGCGAATTGTTCAGTGGCCGTCCGCGCTGGACAAAACTGCTCGCGTTTCCTAAAACGGGATTGAGTGCAGAAGAGCAATCTTTTTTGGATAACGAAGTTGAGCAGTTATGTGCCATGTTGGATGATTGGGACATCACACACACACGTCACGATTTATCTCCCGAGACATGGCAGTTCATCAAAGACAAAGGCTTTTTCGGCATGATTATTCCGAAGGAGTACGGCGGCTTGGAATTCTCTGCGCAAGCGCATTCAGCGGTGGTCACCAAGGTGGCTACACGTAGCGGTACGGCAGCGGTGACGGTGATGGTGCCTAACTCGTTAGGCCCCGCTGAATTGTTGCTGAAGTACGGTACGCGCGAGCAGAAAGACCAATATCTACGCCGCTTGGCAAAGGGGATAGAAGTGCCTTGCTTTGCACTCACCGGCCCGATGGCCGGCTCGGATGCGGGCGCGATCCCTGACGTGGGTATCGTGTGTTACGGCGAATTTAACGGTCAGCATAATGTGTTGGGTGTGCGGGTCACGTGGGAAAAACGCTATATCACGTTAGCACCTGTCGCCACCTTGTTGGGCTTGGCATTCAAGTTGTACGACCCCGACCATATTCTCGGCGCAGAGCAATCGCGCGGCATTACCTTGGCGTTAATTCCGACCAACACACCCGGCGTAAAAATTGGACGGCGTCACTTCCCGCTCAATTGCACATTCCAGAATGGCCCGACGCAAGGCAACGATGTGTTTATTCCAATGGAATACATCATCGGCGGTATGACGCGCATCGGTCAGGGGTGGCGCATGTTGATGGAATGCTTGGCCGCAGGGCGTTCGATTTCTTTGCCTGCGAGTGCGACAGGTGGTGCAAAGTTGGCGGCGCGCACCAGCGGTGCTTACGGGCGTGTGCGCAAACAGTTTCATGTGCCAGTGGGCAAATTTGAAGGAGTGGAAGAAGCGCTTGCACGTATCGGCGGCCATACTTATGCCATGGATGCGGCGCGTAAGATGACGGCATTGGCTGTGGATTTGGGCGAGAAGCCTTCAGTCATTTCGGCTATCGTTAAATATCACTGTACCGAGCGCGGACGCATTGTGATTAACGATGCGATGGATGTGCATGGCGGCAAAGGTATTTGCCTCGGCCCAGACAATTATTTGGGGCGTTTTTATCAGAGTGCGCCGATTGGCATCACTGTGGAAGGCGCGAACATTCTCACCCGTAGCTTGATTATTTTTGGGCAAGGTGCAATACGCGCGCATCCTTATGTATTGAAAGAAATTCAAGCCGCGAGCGAGCAAAATTCCAAAAAGGCCGTGCACAATTTTGACGCCGCTTTTTTTGGGCACATTAGTTTTAGTTTGAGTAATGCGGTACGCACGTTGCTGTATGCCCTTGCAAATGGGCGCTTGATTGATGTGCCGACTGAAGCGCCCACGCATCGTTACTATCAACACATGACACGCTATGCCGCTGCGTTTGCTTTCGCGTCTGACATTGCCATGTTGTCTTTGGGTGGCGCGTTGAAACGTCGCGAAAAATTATCGGCACGCTTGGGTGATGTGTTGAGTCAGTTGTATATCTGTTCAGCAACTCTGAAAAAATTTGAAGATGACGGTCGCCCAGAAGCAGATTTGCCGTTGCTTAATTGGGCGATGGAAGATGCCCTGTATCGCATTCAAGTTGCCTTCGATGGGGTGTTGCAAAACTTCCCTAATCGCTTCTTTGCCTTCGTGATGCGCGTACTCATCTTTCCCTTGGGGCAATGTCGCAGGCCGCCTTCAGATGCTTTAGGTCATCAGGTTTCTACGCTGTTGATGCAACCCAGTGCGGCGCGTGATCGTCTGTCAGCAGGCATGTATATTCCCGCCGATGAAGCAGATGCCGTGGGCGCATTGGAAGCCTCATTGGTAAGTACGTTGCTGTGCGAACCTGTGCAAGCTGAATTGGAAAAAGCGCGTAAAGACGGCGCGCTGCAATCGCGTGATGAAATGAAACTAGTCGCGGAAGCGCGCGGAAAAGGCATGATTAGTGCCGAGCAATCGGTGCAGTTAGAACGCGACTACGCATTGCGTCGCAAGGTTGTCATGGTGGATGATTTTGACCCTGCGCAATTGCGAGCAGGGGTGCAATAAACAGTGCGCCTAGTTGGGCGGATGACACCCAAAATTCCGTGTGGTCAACGGATAGATAAGAGGGATTGAAGATGTCCAATTTGCACGGCAAGACAGTTTTTATTACAGGCTCTTCACGCGGCATAGGTAGAGAGATTGCATTGCGTTGTGGCAGAGATGGTGCGCAGGTTGTCATTACGGGCAAAACTGTTGACGCACATCCCAAGTTGCCCGGCACGATCCATAGTGTGGCTGCTGAAGTGGTGGCGGCAGGTGGGCAGGCGTTGGCGATTCAGATGGATGTGCGCGATGAGAATGCGATTGCAGCGGCGGTTGCGCAAGCAGTTGCGCATTTTGGCGGGATTGATGTGCTGGTCAACAATGCCAGCGCCATCCAACTTACCGACACCTTAAACACGCCCGCACGGCGCTTGGATTTGATGTGGAGTGTGAATATGCGTGCTACTTTTTTAGCATCGCAGGCCTGCATTCCGCATCTTAAAAATGCAGTCAATCCGCATGTGTTGACCTTATCTCCCCCGCTCGATATGAATCCTAAGTGGTTCTCGCCCCACGTTGCTTACACGCTGTCTAAATATGGTATGAGCATGAGTACAATGGGTATGGCGCATGAATTTGCTACTGATGGTATCGCTTTCAATTGCCTGTGGCCGCAAACCACCATTGCCACCGCCGCCATCGAATTTAATTTTCCCGAAGCCATTCTGCGTGCCTCGCGCAAGCCCGCCATCGTGGCGGATGCGGCACATGTCATTTTGATGCGCGATAGCAGCACATGTAGTGGTAATTTCTTTATTGATGAGGCAGTGTTGCGTGAATCAGGTGTGACCGACTTTTCGCAGTATGCGGTGGATGCAAATGTGCTGCCGTTTAAGGATTTATTTCTCGAATAACACGCTTACAGGGGGGGGGCTCAAAATGAGTATTCAAGATGACGATGCAATTACACCTGAACAAGCGGGCAATTTACATGGCTTGTTTTTAGAGCGCGTTAAACGCTCGCCAAACAAAGAGGCGTATCGGTATTTCGATCTATCCAATAATGTTTGGGAATCGTTGACGTGGCAGCAAATGTTGACGCAAGTGGCGCGCTGGCAGGCGGCGTTGGCAAAAGAAGGATTAGCCAAAGGCGACCGCGTCGCTTTGATGTTGCGTAACTGCCCACAGTGGGTGATGT
>JAVHQJ010000083.1:0-4079 GCA_036171075.1 Sideroxydans sp.
GAAGGGTTGGTATTCTGTTCGGACTCGCGCACCAATGCGGGATTCGACAACATCTCCACCTACACCAAGATGCATTCTTTCGTGTGGCCGCAAGACCGTTTTATGGTGCTGTTAGCTGCGGGTAATTTAGCCACCACGCAGTCGGTCATCAAACGTCTCAACGCAGATATCGACAAATCTCTGCAACCCAATCTGCGAACAGTCGCCAATATGCACGAGGCAGCGGACTACGTGGCTTTGGTGAGTACCGATGTGCAAAAGCAGCAATCCCTCCGCGATAGCGCTGGTGGCACCTACGAAGCCACATTTATTTTGGGTGGGCAGATTGGAAGCGAGCCGCCAGAGACATTGTTGATCTATGCACAAGGCAACTATATTCACGAATCGAACGAACATCCATTCCTGCAAATTGGTGAAATCAAGTATGGCAAACCCATTCTTGATCGCGTTATCAAACGACACGTACAGTTAGAAGCCGCCGCGCGCTGTGCACTGGTGTCGATGAACTCCACCATGCGCAGCAACCTCACCGTAGGGCATCCTGTAGAAATGATGATTTACAACAAAGACAGCTTGAATGGCGGGCGCAGATTCAATCTGACCGAAGATGATCCATTTGCTAAAAATATCGCCCAATCATGGAACGCGGGCTTAACTCAAGCCTTGGAGAATTTGCCGCGCTTCCCATGGGAAAGCGAAGCAACCAAATAGAACATTGCAAGGGTTAAGGTGTCGTGACTTACCCGCCTTAACCCATAACCAATTCTGTATGACTCGCCGTTGGGCGAATAAACTCTCCCTGTTGCATTTGTCGCTCAATAGGTGCGCAGGTAATGTACTGATTAAGCGCCTGCACCTCGCCACACAAATGACGCAAGCGACCATGAACATAGCGTGCAAGTCCGCAAGTGAGTCTATAAACGAGCGCTGGATGAGAATAAAGATGCCGCTCTAAAGTGTGGCGATCTAAACGCAACACACTCGTCGTCCCTACGGCATACAGAGTTGAATCAACAACTGCTCTGGTGGCACCCATAAAAGCAAGTATGTTGGCAACATCACCTGGCTTAATTGCGTGCACTGTCAGCGAACTTTCCTGACTCGTTAAGCGCATTTCGATGTCGCCGCGCATCACAATATATAAACTATCGTGACGCGGGCTGTTCGATGAACAAATAAGCGCACCGGTCTCAAACTCTTCAACAACAAGTAGGGTATTTAAGAATTCTACCTCCCCATCATTCAGCGCTTCCGTGATAGGAGAAAGGCGCAACATCAATCCGCTGATTTTCATTTCCACACCTCGCTAATCCCTGACGCATCGTCGTAATAACATCCCTGATGTGTGCTGAAAAAATGGGCACCCCGAGGGATGCCCGAATGAGGGAGGAGACACAATGAAAGTAGCTCACATTTAACTGCAAGCACTCTCGCCAAGTTATATGCAAACTGTGTGCCAGTAAGCGGCTTCTATATTTATCAAACAGTTACAATTGCTCAATCGAAAAACGGATATTCGTTTTGCACCAATGCAATGCTTACTGCACCACATTGGGATACATACGATGCCTAACTAAAACTCCTAATGGACATGGCTCACCACACGTAGTGGGAAGTGTTTGCCGCCTAGCTATGCGCATGCTACTGTTCCAGCGTTCGCCACAAAGTAAGCTCAACAAAAGCAACGGTACTTAACGTTAAGGAAACACATGACATATTGCTTGGCCATCAACACCGACACTGGCTTTGTTCTCTGTTCGGATTCGCGCACCAATGCGGGGTTCGACAACATCTCCACTTATTCCAAGATGCATACCTTCGTGTGGCCCAACAGCCGCGTATTTGGTTTGCTGTCTGCGGGCAATCTGGCTACCACGCAATTGGTGGTCAAACGTATCAAGGCGGATTTGGATAATGCGGTGATACCCAATTTACTCTCTGTGAGCAACATGCAAGAAGCAGCCGATTACGTCGCCACGGTGAGTATGAGTGTGCAGCATTTGCATGTGGTGCGTGACACAGGTAGCACCAGCTTTGAGGCCACGTTTATTTTGGCGGGACAGATCGGTGCGGCGCAGCATGAAACCTTGATGATTTACCCGCAAGGGAACTACATTCACGAATCTGATGCGCATCCCTTCTTGCAGATTGGAGAGATTAAATACGGCAAACCCATCCTCGACCGAGTCATCAAGCGTAATACGCAACTCCACCCTGCTGCGCGTTGTGCACTAGTGTCGATGAACTCTACGGTGCGCAGTAACTTAACGGTTGGCGCACCGATCGACTTGCTGATTTATGAAAAAGACAGCCTGAATTTCTCGCACCAAATGTGCCTGTCGGAAGAGGACCCGTTCGCAAAGCAGTTGTCCGAAGCTTGGAACAGAGGCTTAGTTTCCGCGCTGGACAATCTCCCCAGATTCTATTGGGAGTCCGAAAGTCAGTTTAGTAAACCGGCGGACGCAATTCAAAACACCCGGTAATAATTAAGAAGGCGCTGGATTATTCGGTTTCGTCATTCCCTTGCAGCGGGGTAAGCAGGCAATCCGCGAAGCGGATGCTCGCAAAGCGGGAATGACCACTTAATCAGAGATTCCTTAACCGAAAAGCCGTAATTGAACATTGAAGACCCTTCGATACGTCCACTACGCGGCCTATTCAGGGCGAACGGTTTCTCCCTAATTGGGGAATAGCCAGTTCGTACTGAATAGCGCGGTTTCATGCGCGTATCGAAGCATGAGTGGTGGTGTATTAATCGTGTTTAAGTGATTCCTCTTCGCCCGCTGCTTCAGTCAAGCGTGCCACATTGTCTTTGGTGAAGAATCCTTGGAAATCGCCAAAGCGTTGCACATATTCGATGATGAGCGCAGAGAACGATGATGCAGTGGAAAAAATTTGTTTCAGCCCATCGTCTCTCGATCCAACCACATCCAATAGAAAACCTTTGCCTTGCCTGGCGATGGCATCCACTAAAAATTCGATGTTCTCTTTGCCACCGCGCTCACCGTCTTTCACCGAAAGCGCGATGTGATGCAAACGTGCGCCGTAGTTGCGCACAAAAGTTTCAGTGGGTGAGGGAAGGCCATCCAGATGATTCACGCAATACGGCTGGTTGTTGGCAGTGAATACTTTGGCAGGACTGGCGGATTCCGCAACGGCACGCACGCTCTTGCACACATTAGTGGAAGAATTTTGATCGGCGATGTTGTAGCTCCCCCAGTAGTAATAACTGGATAAGGCGAGATATTCAAGCAACGCCGCCTCGCGATTTTGGCTGTAGATGCGCGTAGCCAAATGGTCAATGGGCTGAATGAGATCCGCGATGTTCAATCTGTGTTGCAGCGCCTTGGCGCGGTCATGCACGTCTTGTGCTCGCGGCAGAATGTTGCATTGCCCGAGTGGATGATAGACACGCAGGGCATCCTCATCGCGTTCCATGTAGCCGACGATGTTCTGCGTATACGGTGACGGCTTGCTGAAACTCACATTGGTAGGCAAGTCGAGTTCAATGACAGCCGCATCACAGAAGAATCGGAACCCTCGCGTTTGCTGCAAAGCGAGCACTTTTTTACGATCCGTGACGCGCAGAATCTCGCCCAGATAACGGCTGTGCGGACGCTTTGAGCCAGAAGGATGCAAGTCATTCAAGCTACGGAAAATGTCGTGATGATGAGGGTGTTTTACTTCGCGCAACAAGATGTCCGGTGAGTTCATGTCAATGCGCAGGATGTGAGTCAAATGCAGCGGGCTATTGAGCGTCACCAAATAATTGTAGGGTGTCATCAGTGCCAGTTCGGCAATGTATTCGATGGCGTTGCCCGGCTCCACGCTAATCATCAGTGCCTCAATGCCACCGATCATTTCAGTCAGGCCGCAACGGTCGCGCGCTTCGAGCAGGCGCGGTAGATAAGACTCAAAAAATTCTGAATTGAGCTTGTCGCCATTGCGTGGGTGTCCAGTGGATTTCAAGGTTTCATGGCTTGTGTTGTGCATCGTGTTTTCCAAAGTAGTGTCAATTTTGTCGTTCCCGCTTTCGCGGGAATGACGACTTAATTAGAGATTCGTGTTTAGAGGGATTG
>JAVHQJ010000084.1:0-4055 GCA_036171075.1 Sideroxydans sp.
TCACGGTGGAAATACACACCTTCGTTCAGGCTCATCTGTCATTGGACAAGGCTCTGGTTTGTATTCCGTAGCAAGCCCACTTAAAATGCGGCCGCTTCCGACTGGCTCACCGAAACTAAGTTCAATCAGCACTGCCTTAAGGTTGCCAAAAATTAACGCACCCTAAATTTTTACTTGATTCTTAAAGATTTTTTAATCGCTTTCTTCAACTTGGACTCAATTTTATGGACATCGCCATTTATCTCATACCGCTTATCGTAATTTTATTTATCTACCTCAACGGTAGACGCAAAAATGAAACTGCGGCGGTCAGCCAAATGCAAGAAGCAATCAGCCAGGGGCTCACCGAACCCTCCTCTTTGCACCCTGTCATTGACCCCGTTCTTTGTTTAGGTTCAGGCAGTTGCATCAAAGCCTGCCCTGAAGAAGCGCTAGGTATGATTAAAGGCAAGGCAGTGCTCATCAACCCGACGCACTGTATCGGTCATGGCGCGTGCGCTGCGGCTTGCCCACAAGACGCAATCACGCTGGTGTTTGGTACGGAAAAGCGCGGCATGGACATCCCGCAAGTTGATCCCAATTTTGAAACTAACGTAAAGGGTATTTTCATCGCGGGCGAACTGGGCGGCATGGGCTTGATTCGCAAATCCGCGACTCAAGGTGCACAAGCCGCCGCTTCCATTGCCAAGCTCAAAGGGAGTGACAATGCCTACGATGTCGTCATCGTCGGCACAGGGCCTGCTGGATTGGGCGCGACCTTGGGCGCAATGGAAAATAAACTGCGATACGTCACGCTCGAACAGGAAACTTCTTTGGGTGGTGCCATCTTCCAATACCCCCGCAACAAGGTGGCCATGACTGCGCCCGTCAAACTGCCGCTCATTGGCGAGATGCATTTCAAGGAAGTTAGCAAAGAAAAACTGCTTGAGTTCTGGGCGGACATCATCAAGAAAACGGGCATGAAGCTCAACTTTGAAGAGCGCATGGAAACCATCACCAAGACTGACAAAGGTTTCATCGTGAAGACCTCCAAGGGGTCGTATGAAACCCGCACCGTGCTCCTCGCCATTGGTCGTCGCGGCACGCCACGCAAACTGGGGTGCCCTGGTGAAGAGTTGCCCAAAGTGGTGTATCGCCTCATCGACCCCGAGCAATATCGCAACATGCATGTGGTGGTGGTGGGCGGCGGTGACAGCGCGCTGGAAGCAGCCATGTCTATCGCGGAAGAACCAGGCACGACCGTCGTTTTATCCGCACGCGGTGAAGAGTTTGGTAAAGCCTTCGGCGGCGCAAAACCCAAGAATCGCGACAAATTGAAGGCGATGGCCGATGCGGGGAAATTGCAGATCATGCTGAAATCGGGTGTCAAACAAGTCAACAAAGACACTGTCGTCATGAAGCATGGCGATGACGAAGTCGAGATTCCCAATCAGGCGGTCATCGTGTGTGCAGGCGGCTTGTTGCCGACACCGTTCTTAAAAGAAATTGGCGTGCTAGTGGAAGCGAAGTTCGGTACGACTTAAGGTCGTCTCTAAAAATTCGTCACGCCGGCGCAGGCCGGTATCCAGTGCATTTATTAAAAGGCTTTTTTTGTAAGTGCGTTGCACTGCCTGTTTTATGGGCTGGATACCGGCCTGCCCAGAAGTCAGTTTATCTTAAGCCTGTCGAAAGGCCGGTATGACGGAATTTGAATTTATAGAAATGCCCTTCAGGTATTTATTCTGCCGATGCCCCACAGCACTTTTTATACTTCCTTCCGCTGCCGCAGATGCAGGGGGCATTGCGGCTTATCTTGGGGTTTGTGTCGACAGCGCCTCCGTTGAGGCGAACATTTTCCGCGCGTCGTTGCGGTGCCCAAAACTTATAGATCCATTCCACACTCGCCGGGATCGTCTTTGACAGCTCCTCACGTTGTGCGGGAGTTTGCACGAGTTGCTCTTCCTCTTCGGTTACATCCTCTGCACCAAGCAAATAAATAGGCCGCAGCATCTCCACACCGTGCTTTGATTCAAACAAAGCGTTCCAACTTTTTCGATTGAGATGGATAGCAGTCATGTATCCATGCGCCCACATCTCCCCATCTACGTACTCTCGCTCGTCATCCTGATAGACGTTCAAATCGAACACAGGTTCGAATGGCTCATCCTCTTGTTGCAGATTCCAAACGATGGCATTCGAGTGGCGCGTCATCAGGCCGATGATCTTTTCTTCTTGCGCCTTTGATGCAAACGTGGGCGCATCACTCGCTGCTGCTCCCCATACTCTTGCTAGCCATTCACCCTGCGCTAGCCGCACAGGGCCAGACGCGATAGCCGTAAGATAGCCATCAAGGCAATCCAACAGCATGACCTCATTGGTGGTGGCATCAGACATGAGGAAGTCATTCAGCTCATCCATCTCACGATCAGACAGCGCTGGCTCGACGTCCATTTGTTCCATCTCTTGATTCGGCATGATGGTGCTACTTCCCTTCTTCAACGATTAGTAAAGGTCTGATTAAGTCCGTTCGTGGTGAGTGTTTTCCGTTCACCCCCTCGATACACCGCGCAAGCGCGGCACTCGGGACGAACGGAAAATGTATCGAACCATGGGTTTCGGACTTAATTAGCCAACCCTTGGTAGCGCGCTTTGAGCGAGCTGTAGAGTTCATCGCGTACATCCGGCGATTCCAAGTCCACGATCTCCAGCACCTCGACCAAGTGTTCGTTGTCCTCGCGACCATCCCATACCTTGATGTACGTCCCCGCCTTATATCCGTGATCTTGGCGGAACACATTGAGCACGTTCTTGCCGACGTACTGCTTGAACAGATCGTTCCATTCCATATCGCAGTCATGCAACAGCGATTCGAACAGCGCCAGACTTGCCCGCTTGGCCGCTGCCAACCCGACCAACAGATCGAGCTTGTCCAACAAACTCAATTGGGTGAGCACGTAATATTGGTTATCGAACTGGACCGACTTCTGACGCAGATTCAACTCCGCCATCATCTCCATCTTCGCGAGAGCGATGTTGCCGAACTTGGCTTGAATAGAGGCGGAAAGCATGAAGTGCCAGATATCGACCAACTCCATGCGCAACTGCGCCAAGTCGCAATCCTGCTTCTTCCACCACTTCCAACCGTGATGCTCGATCGCTTCGACACCTTCGACTTGGATGGCACGATGCCAATTGTTGTTTGCCGCCACCCATTCCGGGTTGACCTTGCTGTTCATTCCATCCTGCAATTCAAGCATGGTGATGAGTTGGGATTCTGAGATCGTCATTGCGAGTGCCTATTGAAAAGGGCGCGCATTTTACCGCATGGGGATGGGGTTTCGATTTTGATTGGGGGAGGCTATGTAAATAGGCAGGTTATCGGCCATTGCGGTCGTTGGAGAAACCTGTCGATTTAATCCTTTCTCGCCCCGAAGCAGCAGTTGAGGTTAACTCAAAATATATGCGAAGTTACCCTCTTTCATTCCTCGGTCATATTTACTTTTGACTCCTGAAGAATGCATCTATTTCAGGGCATCTGGATGTAGGCAAAGCCGCTCGGAGGCGGCGATACTGCCAAGGTTGCAATGCCTTTACTTGCTCCACAATAGATTGCTTCCTGGTATTGATTCTAAAGTCGGAGGCACTGAAAGGTAGTGTGTGTTCTTTACAGGCGATGGAAAGCATCAACATCTGTCTTGCGCTGTAACCTAACTTCCACTTTATCCTCCAGCTAGGCTGCTCAAATCGAGCTGGATCAGCCACAGCCAACTTTCGAAGCACATCCATAGCCCGGCCTTCCCTTGTGCTTGCTGCGTACTCAGCCTGTCGCTTCCGCAATAGATTCGCTTTTGCTTCTTCCCCGATAACTTCGCGACCATTCTCATACAAGGGCACGAATTTCGCGATGCAGGTCGAGCCAACCCATAACACATGTCCCGTCTGTGTATTCTCAATTTCGTACTGATATCGCAAGCCTTCGTGCTCGCAAAGCTCACATATCTCTTCAATGCTATGGCTATCTTCATAACCACCAGTGGTTGCCCATTCGCGCATTGCTAAAGCTAGTGTTTGCGCCC
>JAVHQJ010000085.1:0-18248 GCA_036171075.1 Sideroxydans sp.
CTTGCTTGCTTGCTTGCTTGCTTGCTTGCTTGCTTGCTTGCTTGCTTGCGCTGGGTGTGTGGAGGTTTTCATGGCGCGGCAGGTTATCACATTTCGATTTTGGAAATTGAGTGAGGTGTGAGTAATGGGTTGCGGCAAGCGCACCGTTTAACGGTAAAATGCGAGCCTTTATTTGAAAGCTGAATTCAAGAGACCGTTTATGGTGAGTAGGCCGAAGGCCGTATCGAACCATCCGACGCAGAACGCGGCGGCGCATCCCTCGATACACCGCGCAAGCGCGGCACTCGGGACGAACGGTAGGTTGTGAAACGAAAGAGGAAATATGATTACCATCGCCCTATCCAAAGGCCGTATTTTTGAAGAAACCTTACCGCTACTCAAAGCGGCAGGCATCACGCCGCTGGAAGACCCCGAGTCTTCGCGCAAACTTATTCTCGACACCAATCGTGCTGACGTTCGTCTCATTATCGTGCGCGCTTCCGATGTGCCGACCTATGTGCAATACGGCGCTGCCGACATCGGGGTGGCGGGTAAGGATGTGTTGAATGAACACGGCGGTGATGGCTTGTATCAACCGCTCGATTTGAAAATCGCCAAGTGCCGCATGATGGTCGCGGTGCGCAGTGATTTCGATTACGAATCTGCTGTGAAGCAGGGCGCGCGCATTCGCGTGGCGACCAAGTATGTGAAGACCGCGCGTGAACACTTCGCCTCCAAAGGCATGTACGTTGACCTTATCAAGCTGTATGGCTCGATGGAGTTGGCGCCGCTGGTGGGGTTGTCTGATGCCATCGTGGACTTGGTGAGCAGTGGAGCGACCTTGAAAGCCAACAATCTGGTGGCGGTAGAAGAGGTGTCACAAATTTCTTCGCGCTTGGTGGTGAATCAAGCCTCACTCAAACTTAAACGCAGCACGATGCAGCCGATGTTGGATGCGTTTGCGGGCGCGGTGAAGGGGTAGCCGTCATTCCCGTGAAGTGGGGTAAGCAGGCAATCCGCGTAGCGGATGCTCGCAAAACGGGAATCCAGCGGTTTTATTTAAGGAACTCTGATTAAGTCGTCACACCGGCCTTTCGACAGGCTCAAGATAAACTGACCTGCGGTCAGGCTGGTGTCCAGTCAAAAAAACATGCTGTGCAACAGACTGATGAAACGGCTTTTTAATTAAACCCACTGGATTCCGGCCTTCGCCGGAATGACGATTGGGGACTTAATCAGAGATTCCTTAACAGACATTTGGTTTTGACCTTGCGTTGCAAGGTGATTTTTTGATTGACTGGATTCCCGTTTTCGCGGGAATGATGATGAACAGGATTTGTAGAACATGAACATTACTCGACTCACAACTCAACAAGCCGATTTTCATGCCACGCTCACCAAGTTGTTGGCATTTGAAGAAACGGCAGATGACCAACTGGAAGCCACCGTCGCCGCTATCCTCGCGGACGTGAAGAAGCGCGGCAACGAGGCCGTGCTCGAATACACGCGTAAGTTCGACCGTTTGCCTTCCATCAGCGAGGCTTCGATGGAGTTACCGCAGTCCGAATTGCAAGCAGCTTTTGAAAGTTTGCCTGCCGATCAGAAACTGGCGTTGGAGCAAGCCGCGCAGCGCGTCACTTCCTACCACAAGAAGCAAGTGCAGGCTTCGTGGAGCTATCTGGACGAAGACGGCACCATGCTCGGCCAGCAAGTTACTCCATTGGATCGCGTAGGCCTCTACGTTCCCGGTGGCAAAGCGGCCTACCCATCCTCCGTGTTGATGAACGCCTTGCCAGCTAAAGTGGCAGGCGTGGATGAACTCATCATGGTTGTACCCACACCCGATGGCGTTAAGAATCAATTAGTGTTGGCTGCCGCGTATCTGTCTGGGGTGGATCGAGTGTTCACCATTGGCGGCGCACAGGCGGTAGGCGCCTTGGCCTATGGCACAGCGACCATCCCCAAAGTGGACAAGATCGTCGGCCCAGGCAATGCCTACGTAGCCTCCGCCAAGCGCCGCGTGTTTGGCATCTGTGGTATTGACATGATTGCTGGCCCTTCAGAAATTCTAGTTATTTGCGATGGCAGCACCGATCCTGATTGGGTGGCCATGGACTTGTTCTCGCAAGCCGAACACGACGAATTGGCGCAAGCCATTCTGTTGTCGCCCGATGCAAAATTCATCGAGGCGGTTGCCGCCAGCGCTAACAAACTGCTGGAACAGATGCCGCGTCAGTACATTATCAAGACCGCATTAGAAAATCGCGGCGCCTTGATTCATGTAAAAGATATGGACGAAGCCTGCCGCATTAGCAATCGTATTGCGCCAGAACACTTGGAGCTGTCCGTGGCTGACCCACAAGCATGGCTACCCAAGTTAAAACACGCGGGCGCTATCTTCATGGGGCGTTACACCTCGGAAGCGCTGGGCGACTACTGCGCAGGCCCCAATCACGTTTTGCCAACCTCGGGCACGGCGCGCTTCTCCTCACCGTTGGGCGTGTATGACTTCCAAAAGCGCAGCAGCCTCATTCAAGTGTCCGCACAAGGCGCAAAGAAATTGGGCGCAATCGCCTCGGTACTGGCTTTCGGCGAGGGCTTACAAGCCCACGCGCAGTCCGCGTTGTATAGAACAAAGTAATTGGTCTGGGGCGCACAGGCACTTCAGAAACAAGGGTAGGGCAGTGGGGTATCAGGGGCGAAAGGGCAGGTCAAACTTTCGGTTGTGTATTTTTCGAGGTTTAGGGTAGAATCCGCGCCTCATTTTTGCAATTGGTCTGGAGTCAGTCATGGCACGTGTATGTCAAGTAACGGGGAAAGCCCCAATGGTTGGGAACAATATCTCCCACGCAAACAATAAAACCAAGCGTCGTTTCTTGCCGAATCTGCAACAACGCCGTTTGTGGGTGGAATCTGAAAATCGTTGGGTTTCTATGCGTATAACGAATGCTGCATTGCGCACTATCGACAAAAACGGCATTGATGCTGTGTTGTTCGAAATGCGTGCTCGCGGCGAGAAGATTTAAGGGGAACAGTCATGGCAAAAGGCGCTCGCGAAAAAATCAAATTGGAATCGTCTGCTGGTACAGGACATTTCTACACCACTAACAAAAACAAACGCACCACACCAGAAAAGCTCGAATTTATGAAGTTCGATCCAGTGGTTCGTAAGCACGTTGCATACAAAGAAACCAAGCTGAAGTAATTCAGTGAAGTTCCGGTAGGCAAAAGAAAACCCGCAGCGATGCGGGTTTTTTGTTTTAGAAGTGCATTTCTTTGAGTCATTGCATGCTGATAGCACATATGCTACCTTTTCTAGCATGGCTCAACTGGTTATTGATACCGATGTTTTTATCGCCGCGCTGCTTTCACGCAACGACAGCAGTGTCGCACGCGAAGTCATTCGTAGGTGTATTCAAGGCCATTACCAACCGCTGTTCGGTGTGGCGCTATTTTGCGAATACGAAACTTTGTTGTCGCGTGACAAATTGTTTCTAGACTGCCAACTCAACAACAAAGAACGTGAAGCCGTACTAGCAGCATTACTTAAACAGGCTAGGTGGATAGAAATCTATTTTGCTTGGCGGCCAAATCTGCGCGATGAAGGCGACAATCACCTAATCGAGTTGGCTGTCGCGGGTGGGGCTGAAGCAATCGCGTCTCGAAATACGCGAGACTTGAAAAGTGCAGAATTACTTTTCCCTGAAACGAAAATATTGACCCCGAAACAATGCTTGGAGGAATTCAAATGTCCACAATGACCATCAGACTTCCAGATGACAAACATCTTAAATTGAAGCAACTTGCTAAAGCTAAACATCTCAGCATCAACAAACTCGTCGAAGAACTGACCACCTCTGTATTGTCCGCTCACGATGCCGAAGTTCGTTTCCGTGCACTGGCTCTTAAGGGCAATCCGAAAAAGGCACTAGCCCTGCTCGACAAGTTGGACAAAGCGTAAGACCTGAATTCAGGAAGTTCGATCCAGTGGTTCGCAAGCGCGTTGCATACAAGGAAACCAAGCTGAAGTGATTCAGTGAAGTTCTGGTAGGCAAAAGAAAACCCGCAGCGATGCGGGTTTTCTTTTGTTGCTTCATCAAATTTTGAAATGTCATCTCTAAATATAACTACCCCTTGTTTATTTAGTTCAGTCTTGCTTGAGTTTCTTTGAGCAAAGTGGATTGGAAGTTAAGGCGAATATCGTTTTCACCAAAATGAGCTAGTCTGTGATGGTGTGCGCAAAGTACGGACAAATTCCACAAGCTATCTTCTCCGCCGTCTGATAAAGGAATGATGTGGTGTACTTCAATGTAGGGTTCGCCATCAGGCTTTAGGAATGTATTGCGGCAGCCAGCACACATGCAATACACACCGAAACGATTTTTAGCCTCCGCGACCCAGCCTCTATTCCTAGCGTAAGTTTCAATTAGGTATTCACGTTTTTCTGGGTCTGCATTGCTCACATCTGCAATTTTTTCATCTTCAAGTTCTCCATCAAGCAAGACTCCTTTGAGCGTGTAACTACCTCGTTGGTCAATGAAGGTGAGCAGATTATCGGTTTGCAAAAATTGTAATTGCTGCCGAACTTTTGCTTGAGCATGATGATTTTGATCAGAAAACGAATTGAATTCTATTTGATATTTTTGCCAAAGTTGTTGAAGTGTAAAGGTGCGCTTCCCTTGTTGGTTGCACAACTCAAGGACGCATTGGTAGACGAATTCTTTCCAAGTCATTATTTTATTTTGGGGTGAATTAAGCAGAAATCCAGCTCTGCGCCTCGTCATATTCCCCAAACACCTGAATATCCGCATCCACGAACAAGCGTGATAACCAAGCCTGCCAAGTGAGCCATTGGTCGTCGGTGATGACGGCGATTTTGTTGAAATCGTGACTGTGTTGGCGGCTGAAGAATTTGATTTCTTCCCATGCGACGTCGGGGGTGTAGGACAACATGCCGCGCAGGTCGAAGATCAGGTTGGTTGTGCTGCTGCCTTGGAGTTTGTGGACGGCCTGCTCTTCAAATTGTTTGAAATCGGAGAGCGTGAATTCGCCCATGACGGCGATGTTGACGAGGTTCTTTTTTTCTTCGATGGTAATCATTTTTTTGCCTCTATATTGGTTGGTGGAGCTAGGCGCAAGCTTAACATGCCGCTGGCGATGACGAGTGCGATACCCAGCCACGCGCTGACGCTCAACAACTCGTTCCAGAATAGCAATCCAAACAGAGCCGAGAACACCACCGTGCTATACGCCAAGCTGCCGACGACCAAGGTCTGTCCAGTGCGGTAAGCGCGCGTCATGAAGAGTTGAGCGAAGGTGGCAGATGCGCCGATAGCGATGAGCAAAGGCAGGTCGCTAAAGGTGAGTGCGTGGAGGGTGTCGGTGAACATACAGGCGCCGCTGATGAGGGTGGCGATGAGGTTGAAATAGAACACCACGCGTATGCCAGATTCTCCCGCCATACCAAGTTGTCGCACGTTGAGTAAAGCCACTCCCGCCAGTACGCCAGAGACGAGCCCGAGTAGACCGGGGAAGAGTTGGTCATGCTCCAGTGTCGGATGCAGCAACAGGATGATCCCTGCGAAACCCACTATCAATGCAGTCGTCAGTGGTGCATGGAACTTGTCTTTCAACACCAGCACAGTGAAGACGGATAGGAACAAGGACGAGGTGTAGTTAAGGGTGATGGCGGTCGCCAGCGGCAATACGCTGATGCAGTAGAAGAACAGCAACATGGCGATGGTGCCCGATACGCCGCGCCAGATATGGCCGCGCCAATGTGGAGTAGCGAACGAGAGTTTGGAGCGGCGCAACATCGCGTACACGATGAACAGTCCGAAGAGTGAGCGATAGAACACTAACTCGCTACTGCTGAAGTCTGCGCTGCCGAGTTTGACCAGCGAGCCCATGCACGCGAAGAGCAGACCTGCCACGAGCATCCAGAGTGAACCCATATTTATGCCGTCATTCTGGCGTAGGCCGTAATCCAGTGATTAAAATAAATTCTCGCGTAGCGATGGCAAAACCTTAAAGGCATTTTGAATAAAACCACAGGATGGCCGTTCCTCGAAACTCGACGCACGCGTCTCGTTTTCCCGCTTTTGCGGGAATGACGGTCACAGATGCGGTGCGAGGTTACGCTTCAGATATTCGTGGAAGTGCAACATGCCATCTTCGGTGGGGGATTGATACGGGCCCGCCTCTTCGATGCCGCGCTGGTAAAGTGATTTGCGTCCTTGGTGCATCTTCAAACAGATGATGTCGTCTTCCACGGCGGTCTCGTGATACGCCTTTTGCTCGGCTTCCACATAGTCACGCTCAAATAGGGCAATTTCTTCGGGGTAGTAAAACTCCACGATGTTGGTGCACGATTCTGGGCCGCGCGGAATGATGGTGCTGATGACGAGTGTGTGCGGATACCACTCGACCATGATGTTGGGATAGTAGGTGAGCCAAATCGCGCCGTACTTAGGCAATTTGCCACCGTGCAAGCGCAACACTTGTTCTTGCCATTTGCCATATACCGCACTGCCTACTTTACGTAGTGCATTGTTGATGCCCACTGTTTGCACGCTGTATTGCTCGCCAAATTCCCATTTGAGGTCGTCGCAATTTACGAAGTTACCCAATCCAGGATGGAAAGGCACAACGTGGTAGTCCTCTAGATACACCTCAATGAAGGTCTTCCAATTGAAGGCGTATTCATCTACTTCAATGCGCTCTAACTGGTAGCCAGAAAAATCCAAATCTTTCATCACGCCGACCTTCGCTAAATCTTTAGCGATGTCGTGTTGACCAGAAAACAACATGCCATTCCAATTTTGCAATGGTGATTTATTCAGATGCAGGCAAGGATTTTGCGGAAAATGTGGCGCGCCTAAAAGTTCGCCATCATTTTTGTATGTCCAGCGATGGAGCGGACACACGATGTGTTGTGCATTGCCGCGACCTTCCAGCATGGTGGCTTGGCGATGGCGACAGATATTGGATAGCAACTCAACGCCGTTGGCATTGCGCACCAGCATCTGCGCATTGCTGTCTAGCACGTGATAGTCACCGAGATTAGGCACCATCAGCTCATGCCCAACGTAGTTCGGCCCATTCTCGAAAAGCACGCGGCGCTCGGTCTCTAATACTTTGGGATCGAAATACCAGCTCATTGGCGGTTGTGCGGTGACGGGGTTGAATTGTTGCGTTTTGGCTATTTCGGACATACCCACGATCCCTTTGTGAATACGGTTAAACGGGGCGTGGATTGTCCCCGAATTAAGAAGGTGGAGCAACAATAATTGGCTCAAGCATTGGGGCTTGGGTAAAATGGCGACCTTTCGCAAGCAGGGCATCTTCATGGCCAGTAAAGCAACAAAAACAGTGAGTTTTGAATCCGCGATGGTCGAGTTGGATCAACTCGTCGCCGATATGGAAGCGGGCAAGTTATCGTTAGAAGATTCGCTCACCGCTTACAAACGTGGCGCGGAATTGATGTCTTTCTGCCGAGGCAAGTTGGATGCTGCGCAGCAGCAGGTGCGCGTGCTGGAAGACGGTGCGCTTAAAGATTTCTCGGCAGGTGGCGATGCCTAATCATTTCTCTAGCTGGGTTGCACACCAGCAAACTCAATTTGAAGCAGTCTTGCGCAACCTGCTGCCTTCAGCAGATGTTGCGCCACAAAGGCTGCACGCGGCAATGCGTTACAGCGTGTTGGATGGCGGCAAACGAGTGCGCCCTTTATTGGCATTTGCGGCCGGTGAGTTGGCAGGCGCGGACATTGCTCGGGTGAATTTTGCGGCTGCTGCTGTCGAGCTTATTCACGCCTATTCTTTAGTACACGATGACATGCCGTGCATGGACGACGATGTACTGCGTCGCGGCAAGCCGACTTGTCATGTGGAATACGACGAGGCCACCGCACTGTTGGTGGGGGATGCACTGCAAAGTTTAGCCTTCCAATTTTTATCTGAACAGCGCTTGAGTGATGATCCCTCTAAACAACTCAAAATGGTGAAGTTGCTGGCGATTGCGGCTGGCTCACGTGGCATGGCGGGAGGGCAAGCTATCGACCTGGCGAGTGTGGGCAAGCAATTAACATTGCCCGAGTTAGAAAACATGCACATTCACAAAACAGGCGCGCTGATTCGTGTGGCTATTTTGCTGGGTGCGCATTGCGGGGATGGACTGACCGATGCGCAACTCGACAAACTAGACCGCTTTGGCAAACTGATTGGGTTGGCTTTTCAAGTCGTGGATGATGTGCTCGATTGCGAAGCTGACACCGCCACTTTGGGTAAGACCGCAGGCAAAGACGCAGACAATGACAAGCCCACATACGTGAGTTTGTTGGGGTTAGCGGCGGCGAAAGAAATGGCGCAACGTCTGCACAGTGAGGCATTGGAATCATTGAATGAATTCGCAGACAAGGCATTGCGTTTGCGCGAACTGGCCGACTTCATCGTGTTAAGAAAGTTCTGATGTACACCCTACTCGATACCATTCAATCGCCCGAAGATCTGCGCAAGTTGGAGCGCGACCAGTTGCCACAACTCGCCGCCGAATTGCGCGAGTTTTTGGTGGAATCGGTGAGCAATACGGGGGGGCACCTGTCATCTAATCTTGGCACGGTCGAGCTGACCATTGCCTTGCATACCATCTACAACACGCCGCAAGACAAGTTGGTGTGGGATGTGGGACATCAAACTTACGTGCATAAAATTTTGACGGGTCGGCGTGCCGCGATGAGTACCTTGCGTATGCAGGGCGGAATCGCGGGTTTTCCCAAGCGTGAAGAAAGCCCTTACGACACGTTTGGAACAGGCCACTCCAGCACCTCTATTTCGGCAGCGCTCGGCATGGCAGCGGCGGCAAAGTTGCGTGGCTCGGAAGAGCGTGCCGTTGCCATCATCGGCGATGGTGCGATGACGGGTGGGATGGCATTTGAAGCCTTGAACAACGCAGGTGCGATGGATGCCAACTTGCTGGTGATTCTCAATGACAACGACATGTCCATTTCGCGCCCCGTTGGCGCGCTGAATAATTATTTTGCGAAATTATTATCGGGTCGTTTTTATTCGGCGATGCGTCGCGGCAGTGAAAAAATGCTGAAAGGGATGCCGCCTGTTTTGGAATTTGCAAAGCGCGCGGAAGAGCATGCCAAAGGCATGATGATTCCGGGCACGATGTTCGAGGAATTTGGTTTCAACTACATCGGTCCGATTGATGGTCATGACATCAACGTATTGCTCGATACCTTGAGCAATATCCGTAAATTGGAAGGCCCGCAGTTCCTGCACATCGTCACGCAAAAGGGTAAGGGCTACGATAAAGCGGAAGAAGATTGTTTGCTTTATCACGGTGTTCCCAAATTCGACCGCACCAGCGGCATTGTCAGCAAACCTGCGCAACAAAAAACATACACGCAAGTGTTTGGTGAATGGCTGTGCGACATGGCGACGGCGGATGAAAAGCTAGTCGGCATCACGCCAGCGATGTGCGAAGGTTCAGGTATGCAGGCGTTTGCCGAACACTTTCCCGCGCGTTATTTTGATGTGGGTATCGCAGAGCAACATGCGCTCACTTTCGCGGCGGGCATGGCATGTGAAGGTTACAAACCCGTAGTGGCGATCTACTCCACCTTCTTGCAACGTGCGTATGACCAACTGATTCACGACATCGCCATTCAAAATTTGCCTGTGTTGTTAGCCATTGACCGAGGTGGTTTAGTTGGTGCAGATGGTGCAACGCATGCGGGCAGTTTTGATTTGTCTTATCTGCGCTGCATCCCCAACATGACGGTGATGACGCCCGCTGATGAGAACGAATGTCGGCAAATGTTGAGCACGGCGTATCACATGAATTCACCTACAGCGGTGAGGTATCCACGTGGTGCTGGGGCGGCGGTGCAAGTGCAACAAGCTTTGGCAACGATTGAAGTGGGTAAAGCGGAAGTACGCAGAACGGGTAACAAAATTGCCATCCTCGCATTCGGTTCAATGCTTGCGCCCGCATTGCAAGCGGGTGAGAAATTAGATGCGACGGTGGTCAACATGCGCTTCGTTAAACCCCTGGATGAAATGCGCGTGTTGCAATTGGCACGCGAGCATACGCTGCTAGTGACCGTGGAAGAAAATGTCATTCAAGGCGGCGCAGGGGCAGCCGTTGCAGAATGTCTTGCGCAATATGGTGTGAGTATTGCGTTGCTGCACATAGGCTTGCCAGATCGTTTCATCGAGCAGGGTGAACATAAGAAGTTACTCGCTGACTGTGGGTTAGATGCGGCGGGACTCGTGAGCACCATTCAAAATCGCCTGATATAAAAATAGCTTGAGTAAATTAGTGGGGAATTGACTATAATTCTCTTGGTCACTCTTTTCAGAAAGTCAAAAATGAATTCCAGCGCAGCCATCCCCGACGTACAAAGTAGTGCCGATACGCGACATCTGGCGATTAACAAAGTCGGTATCAAAAGCATCCGCCACCCTGTCGTCGTGAAAGACAAGAGCGTCGGCGTGCAACACACCATCGCCACGTTCAATATGTACGTGCATCTGCCGCACAACTTCAAAGGCACGCACATGTCGCGCTTTGTGCAGATTTTGAATCAGCATGGGCGTGAGATTTCAGTGGAATCGTTCGAGAGCATCCTGCGCGAGATGACCCAAAAATTGGAAGCGCAATCGGGCTACATCGAAATGGCTTTCCCATATTTCGTGAATAAGACCGCCCCAGTTTCAGGTGTGCAAAGCTTGCTCGATTACGATGTCACCTTCATCGGAGAAATCATCGAAGGTGCTTATCGCTTCAGCATGAAGGTGCTCATCCCAGTCACCAGTTTATGCCCTTGCTCCAAAGAAATTTCAGAGCGTGGCGCGCACAATCAGCGTTCCCACGTTACCCTTTCTGTGCGCACCAAACGCGTGGTGTGGATTGAAGAGTTGGTGCGTTACGCAGAAGAACACGCCTCAAGCGAGTTGTATGGTTTGCTGAAACGCCCAGACGAAAAATTTGTCACCGAGCGTGCTTACGACAATCCCAAGTTTGTTGAAGACATGGTGCGCGACATCGCTGCGGCGTTGAATGCGGACGACCGTATCGAAGCGTATGTGGTGGAATCAGAGAATTTTGAATCCATCCACAATCATTCTGCGTATGCGCTGATTGAGCGAGATAAGTCTAAAGATTAACAAAATCATCGTCCACGAAAAACACGAAAGGCACGAAATATAGATACGAAGTTGTTCGTGCCTTTCGTGGTTAATGTTTTTATCGCTACTTGAAAAACCAAACTGCGCCCTCAACTAGCCAGCACACTTTTTTCAAGGAGCATTTCTTATGACCACTAGCACCACTGCAAGCCGCGAAACTCTAGGTTTCCAGACCGAAGTTAAACAACTGCTGCAACTGATGATCCACTCGCTGTATTCCAACCGCGAGATTTTTTTACGCGAGCTGGTTTCCAACGCATCCGATGCTTGCGACAAGCTGCGCTTCGAGGCGCTGCATAACGATGCGCTGTACGAGAACCAATCCGACCTCAACATCCGCGTCAGTTTCGACAAAGCCGCACGCACGCTGACTATCAGCGACAGCGGGATCGGCATGAGCCGCGATGAAGTGATCGCCAACCTCGGTACGATTGCTAAATCCGGCACGCGCGATTTCTTCAGCAAACTTTCTGGCGACCAACAAAAAGACGCACACCTCATCGGCCAGTTCGGTGTGGGTTTCTACTCTGCGTTCATCGTGGCCGAGAAGGTTTCCGTACTGACCCGTCGTGCGGGTGAACAGTCTGACCAAGGCGTGCGTTGGGAATCCGACGGCGGCGGCGAGTTCTCTATCGAGATGGTTGAGAAGGTGACACGCGGCACCGAGATCACACTGCATCTCCGTGCCGACCAAGATGACTTGTTGGCTGGATACAAACTGCGCGAGATCATCAAAAAATACTCCAACCACATCGTGCAACCTATCCTCATGAACAAAGAGGAATGGAAGGACGGCAAATACGAGACGCTGGCGGAAGACGAGACCGTCAACCAAGCCTCTGCCTTGTGGACACGCAACAAGAACGACATCACCGACGAGCAGTACAAAGAATTTTACAAACACGTCGGCCATGATTTTGATGACCCACTCGCATGGTCACATGCGCGCGTCGAGGGTCGTCAGGAATATACGCAACTGCTCTATGTGCCAAGCCGTGCGCCGTTCGATATGTATGACCGCCAAGCGCGTCACGGCATCAAGCTGTATGTGCGTCGCGTATTCATCATGGATGATGCTGAACAACTGATGCCAAGTTATCTGCGCTTCGTGCGCGGCATCGTGGATTCTGCCGATCTGCCACTCAATGTGTCGCGCGAGATATTGCAAGAATCGAAAGACATCGAAACCATCCGCAAAGGCTGCACTGGTAAAGTGTTAGGCATGTTGTCTGACATGGCCGAGAACGACAAAGAGAAATACGCCACGTTCTGGGCGCAGTTCGGCCAAGTGCTGAAAGAAGGTATCGGTGAAGACGCGGCCAACAAAGACAAGATCGCGGCACTGGCTCGTTTCGCCTCTACGCACGTGGACAACTCCGACGAGACCGTCTCGCTACGCGACTACCTCGCGCGCATGAAAGATGGACAGGACAAAATCTATTACGTCACAGCGGATAGTTTCAATGCCGCCAAGAACAGCCCGCACCTCGAAGTGTTCCGTAAGAAGGGCATCGAAGTGTTGCTGCTGTCTAACCGTGTAGATGAATGGATGGTGAGCAACCTGTTCGAATTCGAAGGCAAATCGTTGACCTCGGTCGCCAAGGGCGGCCTCGATCTGGGCGCATTGGAAGACGCAGCAGAGAAGCAAGCGCAAGAGAAACAGGCCGACGAATTCAAGCCGCTCACCGAAAAAATCAAAGCGAGCTTGGGTGACAAAGTGAAGGAAGTGCGCATCACGCATAGACTCACCGATTCCCCAGCCTGCTTGGTGGCGGACGAGCACGATATGAGCGGCAACCTTGCGCGCCTGTTGAAAGCGGCCGGGCAAAAAGCACCGAACTCACAACCCATCCTTGAGATCAACCCGACCCATCCCGTGGTGACACGCCTGCAAGCGGAGAGCACTCACTTCGATGATTGGACGGCAGTATTGTTCGATCAAGCGATGTTGGCAGAAGGCGGGCAGTTGGACGACCCTGCTGGCTTCGTCAAACGCATCAATCAACTGATGCTGGAAATGGGTAAGTAAGCAGCAGAAAGTGATGCCAAAAACGGACTTCTTCGGAAGCCCGTTTTTTTTTCAAAGCTATCTCTGAAAATTCGATTCCGTCATTCCGGCCTTTCGACAGGCTCAAGATAAACTGACCTTCGGTCAGGCCGGTATCCAGTTTGAAAAATAGAGTTCCTTGCGTAGCAAGGGCAAAGCCCTTTTTAATAAAACCAACTGGATTCCGGCCTGACCGAAGGTCAGTTTATCTTGAGCCTGTCGAAAGGCCGGTATGACAGAGTTTGAATTATTGGAGCCGCTCTGAAATGTTTGCGTGGATCACTCCAGCCTTTTTGAAACAGCCTGCATCGCTTATGCATAGCGACGATCTTCAAAGCCTCCTAAAATACGACTTCATTTCACGCTGAAAAACTATGAAACCTGTCGCCATTTTTCGCCACGCTAAAATTGAAGGGCCCGGTCATTTCGCCTTGTTCCTCAATCAACACGGCATCCCCTGGAAAATGATTCACATCGACGAGGGCGATGAGGTGCCGACCGATGCAAGTGCTTTCAACGGCTTGGTGTTTATGGGTGGGCCAATGAGTGTGAATGATGATTTGCCGTGGATCGCGCCAACGCTTGCACTCATTCGTGATGCGTATGCGAAAGATATTCCGCTACTGGGTCATTGCCTTGGCGGGCAACTCATCGCCAAAGCGCTGGGCGGGGTGGTGAGCAAAAATCCCGTGAAAGAAATTGGTTGGGGTGAGGTGACGGTTGCTGATAACGATGTTGCGCGGACTTGGTGCGGCGACATCAAACAGTTCGATGCATTCCATTGGCATGGTGAAACTTTCACACTCCCGCAAGCGGCACTGCCGCTATTCGCTAGTCCTTATTGTCAGCATCAAGGATTTGCCTTGGGCAAACACCTTGCGCTGCAATGCCATGTGGAAATGACCGCCGCGATGATTACAGAATGGTGTGCCATTGGTGCAGATGAAATTGCCGCTGCGCGCAATAGTCCTGCCGTGCAGTCCGCAGATAAGATGCAAGCGCAAATGAACGCCAAGTTGCCGGCGCTACACGAGGTGGCAGCTTGCTTGTATCAGCGCTGGATTAAGGGATTGATTTGATGCTGACAGTGTTTTACACGGTTGATTTGAGTTGCCTGTGCAAGGTTAAACTCAAGAGGTAGAATTCCGCCGCCTGCTTATAGGACTTGCAGGAAACCGATGGAAACTACTTAAGGAGATTCACATGAAGAAGTTGATTGCTCTGGTTGTGATGGGTTTGACTTTCGCTATTTCCGCACCTGCTTTTGCGGGCGCGCAACAAGAAAAAATGAAGGGCTGCAATGCCGAAGCTAAATCGCAAGCGCTGAAAGGCGCTGACCGTAAAGCGTTTATGAGCAAATGCCTGAAAAAAGATTATGTCTTGCAAAGCGGCGCGGCCGCACCCGCAACCGATGCGGCTGCACCGACACAGCAAAACAAAATGAAATCGTGCAATGCGGATGCCAAGACCAAGGCGCTGAAAGGTCAAGAACGCAAGGACTTCATGAAGTCGTGTTTGAGCGCATAAGCGTGTAACGCAGTCGTACGAAGAGCGCGCCGCAAGGCGCGTTTTTCATTGGAATAAGCGAAAGTCTGGCGTGTACAATTCGACTCGAACAAAATCTGATTTTCCACGAAAAGCACGAAAGTTACGAACGTAAAAAAGCAACGCGTTGAGTTAGCCCTCGTGTGTAAATAGGTGCGATTTTGGCGCTAATTTTTTCGTGTTTTTCGTGGATGAATAATTTAGAGGGCGTCTGATGACTTTTGTAGTGAGCGAGAATTGCATCAAATGCAAATACACCGACTGTGTCGAAGTGTGTCCGGTGGATTGTTTCCGCGAGGGCGCTAACTTCCTCGTCATTGATCCCGACGAATGTATCGACTGCGCCCTGTGCGTGCCCGAATGTCCGGCCAATGCCATCTATGCGGCGGACGATGTGCCTGAGGCGGAGAAGCCGTTCATCGCTATCAATGCGGAGTTGGCGAAGCAGTGGAAGGCCATCACCCAGAAGATCGCTGCGCCTGCCGATGCGGATGAGTGGCGCACTGTAAAAGACAAGTTGCCGCTCCTCATCAAGTGAAGCCTGCTGACAGCTATTTCGACCGAGTCGCGCGGCGCATCCTCGCTGCGCATCCCGCGCCAGACCTGCGCGGCATCACCATCCTGTTACCTAACTTTCATGTAGCGCAACCTCTGGCGCAGGCTTTGATGCGTGTCGCCAAGACACCGACCATCTTATTGCCGCAGATGGTTACGCTCAATCAATGGGCGCAAGACATCGCGCTTGATGCAGTCGTTGTAACGGATAGCCAGCGCAGCGCCTTGCTTTACGGTGAGTTGAAGCAGCGCCAATGGTTCGACAACGCCGACCTGTGGAGCATGACGCAGGAGCTGCTCAAACTCTTCGATGAGCTCACTCATGCGATGGATTCCTTGCCTGATGATGAGCAAGCCTTCGTCGCGGCGGTCGAGCGCGCCTACCAAGCGCGGCAGAACACCACGCTGCAACTGGAAGCGCGCTTGGTGTTCGAGTTGTGGCACGCCATGCAAGCGGGGGCAGAGTTGGATGCAGCGCGCGCCTATCAGCAACGCTTGGCGAAACTGGCGGCACAAGCACAGTCGCCGTTGTATGTGCTGATGGCATCCGAGTGGGAAGCGGTAGAGAAACGCTTCCTTGAAGAATATGAACAGCGCGCGATGGTGAAGATTTTTGATTTGCGGGAGATGAGAGAGGGTTCCCTCACCCCAACCCCTCTCCCAGAGGGCGAGGGGCTTGAGGCGGCATCCATCATCATGAGGAGAGGAGAGCCAAACAGTTCCCCTCGCCCGCTTGCGGGAGAGGGGTTAGGGGAGAGGGTGAAATTCTTCGCCGCCACCTCTCTTGAACAAGAAGCCCGTGCCGCTGCCATGCAAGTGCGCCTGTGGTTGCAAGCGGGCAAGCCTGACATCGCCATCGTGGCGCAAGACCGCGTGGTGGCGCGGCGCATGCGTGCGCTTTTGGAACGCGCCGAAGTGTTGGTCGCGGATGAGACGGGCTGGACCTTCGCCACACTGTCGGTCAGCACGGTGTTAGACCGTTGGCTCTCCGCCTTGCAGAGCGATTTCTATCATCACGATCTACTCGACTTACTCAAGTCGCCATTCATCTTTGCCGACATGACGGCGGGCGAACGCAAGTCTGCCGTGTATGAATTAGAGCAACTGCTGCGCAAGCAAGGCGTGGTGTCTGGGTTAGATAAATTCATCGCGCTCGTGCCGCATGAGGTGGCTCTGCATGTGCCGCTGGCGCGTTTGCGGCAGGCGGCAGCACTATTGGAGCAGAAAAAATTACGCACACTCACCGAATGGCTCGCGGCACTGCGCGCAAGCTTGGAGGTGTTGAGCATAGCCAAAGGATTACAACAAGACGATGCGGGGCAGCAACTGTTGAGTGTCTTGCAGACTTGGCAACAAGAGCTGGCGAATGACAAGGGGCGTTATGCCTTCCACGAATGGCGGCGCTGGCTGGCACAGCAACTCGATGTGCAAACCTATCGCGACAGCAGCATTGATAGCCACGTGCGCTTCACTCATCTCGCCGCCACGCGCTGGCGCAACTTCGATGCGGTGTTGTTGTTGGGCTGTGATGCGGATCATCTGCCGAGTGCGGGTGATAGCGGGCGCTGGTTCAATGATGCGGTGCGCTCGGTGTTGAACTTGCCCACACGTGCCACTCACGCCGCACGGCAACGCGCCGACCTGATGGCGTTGCTGGCGCTGAATGACACCGTGCTAGTTACGTGGCAGAAAGACAAGAGCGGCGAAGCAAGGCTGTTAAGTCCTTTCTTGCAGATGCTGCGCGATGACATCTCACGCCTTTCCCTGTCAGGGGGAGGGGATGAGACGCAGCTACTCGCTTACCTTGCGGTAGAAGATGCACGTGACGTCACGTTGCCGTCGTCAGCACAACCCGTACCAAGTGTGGCGACAGACTCTGTGCCTGTCAGCGTCTCCATCAGCGGCTACAACTCGTTGGTCGCTTGCCCGTATCAATTCTATGCACGCCACATCTTGAAGTTGAACGAACTCGACGAGGTGCAAGAAACCATCGAGAAGAGCGATTACGGCGAGCGCGTGCATGAGGTGTTGCAACGCTTCCATGAGCGCTATCCGCAGGTGAGTGGACAAGACACGGCGCAGATGGAAGCCGCCTTGCGCGACATCAGCGAGCAAGTGTTTG
Source organism: Sideroxydans sp. (assembly GCA_036171075.1). Lineage (GTDB taxonomy): Bacteria > Pseudomonadota > Gammaproteobacteria > Burkholderiales > Gallionellaceae > Sideroxyarcus. Next base: position 17,445 of record JAVHQJ010000085.1, read on the forward strand.
CCGATTTACTGGCACACGATTTTGCCGCGCGTGCATGGTTGGCGCGCTGGTACAAATCGCTACCTGCCTATCTGGCATGGCAACAAGAAGGCGAGGCCGAAGGCTGGCGCTATGCCGAAGCCGAGACGAAATTCGACTGGCCGCTGGAAGGGGTGAACCTGCGCGGACGTATCGACCGCTTGGATGTTCGCGGCGATGAGAAACGCGTGCTCGATTACAAGACGCAGAGCGACATCGTGCTGCGCAACAAACTTAAAGAGCCGGGCGAAGATGTGCAGCTTGCGTGTTACGCCTACGCACACGAGGCGGCGGAAGTCGCTTTCGTCAGCATCGATAGCGGCAAGGTGAAGTCAGTCGCGCCGAAGGAAGATGCATCGCAACTTGCGCAACTCAACGTCGAGCGTCTAGAGCATGTGATGGGTGCGTTACGTGGCGGAGCAGGGTTGCCTGCGAATGGCATTGATGCGGTGTGCGGCTATTGTGAAATGCGCGGTGTGTGTAGGAAGGGCGAGTGGTGATGTATAGGCAAGCTACACAACCTTATCGTCATTCCGGCGAAGGCCGGAATCCAGCAAAACAAAAAAATTATCGCGAAGCGATACTGCTCCAGGATTTTGTCCTCTGCGAGGATTTTTCGATTGCCTGGATTCCGGCCTTCGCCGGAATGACGAAATTGGAAAGGGTATATGACTAACTACATCGCCCTAGACCCTCGTCGCAGCGTCGTCGTCGAAGCCTGTGCGGGCAGTGGCAAGACTTGGCTGCTGGTGTCGCGCATCATTCGTTTGTTGTTGGATGGCGCGC
>JAVHQJ010000086.1:0-4016 GCA_036171075.1 Sideroxydans sp.
TCACGCCTTCCAACACGATTTCGGCGGAAGCTGGCACTTGCAAGTCGTTGCCGATACACTTCACCAACTCGGTCTTGCTACCGCGTAACAAGCCCGCAAATTGGTATTCGGACAACGAATCTGGAACGGGGGTGACCGCACCGAGAATGGTCGCAGGGTCTGCACCAATCACGACTGCGATTGGAAAAGGTTGCCCCGGATTTTTTTGGCAGTGGTCACGAAAATCCAACGCGCCGCCGCGATGCGCCAGCCAGCGCATGATGACTTTATTTTTGCTCAACACTTGCTGGCGATAGATGCCGAGATTCTGCCGCGTTTTATTTGGCCCGCGCGTCACCACCAGCCCCCAAGTGATGAGCGGCGCGACATCACCTGGCCAACAATGCTGAATCGGCAACTTGGATAAATCCACCGCGTCACCCTCCCACACGACTTCCTGACAAGGCGCAGAAGACAATACCTTCGGCGACATGGTGAGTACCTGTTTAAGGATAGGCCACTTGTCCCACGCGTCCTTCAGCCCTTTGGGTGGCTCGGGTTCTTTCAAGTAGGCCAGCAACTTACCGACCTCGCGCAACGCGCTGACATTCTCTTCGCCCATGCCTAATGCCACGCGACGCGGTGTACCAAACAGATTAGCCAGCACTGGCATCTTGTGTCCAGTCACATTCTCAAACAACAGCGCAGGCCCTTGCGCACGCAACACGCGGTCGCAGATTTCGGTCATCTCTAGATGCGTGGAGACAGGTGCGCTGATGCGTTTGAGCTCACCGATTTTTTCCAGTTGTGCGATGAAGTCGCGCAGGTCGTGATATTTCATTTGTAAAAACTTTCTTCGCCCTCTGGGCGCGTCTTGAATCGCTTATGCAACCAGAAGTATTGCTCGGGCATTTCCAAAATACGTTGTTCAATAAATTCGTTCATACGGCGCGCATCAGCCACATCATCGCCACTCGGAAAATTTTCCCATGCGGGATAGAACGTCAGCACATAGCCTGCGCCACTGGGCAGCACACGCGTAATGCTAGGCACAACCTTGGCACCGGTCATGTGTGCGATGCGTGACACGGAGGTCATGGTGGCGGCGGGCACGCCAAAGAAAGGAATAAATGCGCCGTCTTTCACGCCTTGATCTTGATCGGGCGGATAGATAAAGGGCTTGTTCTCTTTCATCCCTTTCAGGATAGGGCGCAAGCCTTGTTGCCGTGAAAACAACAGTTGCGTACCAAAGCGCGCGCGTTTTTCTAGCAATAATTGGGTGAGATAGGGGTTGCTCTGATTGGCGTACATACATACGGTATCACTGTGTTGCGCAACCCACTGCCCGCCCGCATCCATGCCCACAAAGTGCGGCGTAAGCAAAATGGCGGGCTTGCCCTGTATCGCCACAAAATGTTCGATGCCTTCAACGCGAATCAAATGGCTAATGCGTTCGGCACTCGACCACCACAACACGCAACGCTCCAACAATCCACGCGTGAACATTTTGAAATGCTCGCGCAACAACGCCTCGCGCATCGCATCACGCATGTCTGGAAAACACAGCTTGAGATTGATGTCGCCAATGCGACGACGCTTACCCGCCACGCGGTAAAGCAATACACCCATGCTGTTGCCAATAGCGACCAACACGCGGAAGGGCAAAAAATGCAGCAACCACAAAATAAATACACCTAAACGAACCGCCATCACGAATCCTTATTTGCATCGGGCGGCAATGCACCGCGCGGCACTTTGTAACGGTTGTAACTCCATAGGTATTGCGCGGGATGCTGACGAATAACCTCCTCCAGTGCTGCATTCATTTGTTGCGGAATGGAATGCGACGCATCAAAAGATAACGCCGCAAAATGCAGCGCGTAACCCTCACCTTGCGGCAAACGCTCACTGTGGCACATCACCACAGCCGCCCCACTCGATTCAATGAGCCGCCCAATCAACGTCATAGTGTAAGCAGGTCGGCCAAAGAACGAAGCCCATTCACCTTCGCCGTTACCCGGCACTTGATCAGGCAAAACACCAATGGCTTCGCCGCGTTTGAGCGCCTTGAGCAGCTGACGTACTCCGCCCAAATCCGTCGCCACTAATTTCATTTGCCCGCGCTCGCGACCTTGATGCATCAGCTTGTCCAACGACGGGTAGCGCGGCGGACGATACATACACGTAAATGACTGGCGAGCCGCAACGTAAAGAGCAATGACTTCAAAACACCCTACATGCGGAGTCAACAGAATCACCCCTTTGCCGAGCGCTTGCAGCGCTTCAACGTGTTGCCAGCCATGGCATTGTTTAACGCTAGATACGACTTGCGCGAAGGGACGACGCCACACCCAAGGCAACTCCAATACGCCTTTACCTGCTTCACGGATATTAGCGTGCAGTGTTTGCTGAAAACGCGTTTCATCTAAACCCAAATCAGCGCGCTGTAAATTGTCGCGTAGGCGAGCGGCATAACGGGGGGACAGCCGATAAACCAACCAGCCGAATAGCGCGCCGAGTCGGTGCAATACCGACAAGGGCAGACGCGCTAACACTTCAAACAAAGCAACCATTCAGGCAAGACCCTTTTATTTAGCAAGGTGGGGATTTTGGTACAATGCGCGCCCATTTCATTTTTAAGCCGCACTCGGAGAGCCATGAGCAATTATTTATTCACATCCGAATCTGTGTCAGAGGGCCATCCTGACAAAGTCTCAGACCAAATCTCTGATGCCATTGTTGACGCGATTCTAGCGCAGGACAAGCATTCCCGCATCGCGGCCGAAACACTGTGCAACACGGGACTGGTGGTGCTGGCAGGCGAGATTACCACCACCGCCAACATCGATTACATCCAAGTCGCGCGCGACACGATTAAACGCATTGGTTATGACAACACCGAATACGGCATCGACTATAAAGGCTGCGCGGTACTGGTGGCTTATGACAAACAAAGCCCCGATATTGCGCAGGGCGTGAATAAAGCCTATGACGACGGCCTCGACCAAGGGGCGGGCGACCAAGGGCTGATGTTCGGCTATGCCTGCCGCGAAACCGATGTGCTGATGCCGTTGCCTATTTATCTGTCACACCGAATTGTCGAGCGCCAAGCGCTATTGCGCCACGATGGACGCTTGCCTTGGCTACGTCCGGATGCGAAATCGCAAGTCACCATCAAGTATGTAGATGACCAACCGTACTGCATCGACACCGTAGTGCTGTCCACACAACATGCGCCCGAAATGTCGCTGGAACACATTCGCGAAGCGGCCATCGAAGAAATTATCAAGCCGATATTGCCCAAAGAATTCATCAAAGGCGACATCAAATTTTTAGTTAATCCAACGGGACGTTTTGTCATCGGCGGCCCACAAGGCGATTGTGGTTTAACTGGACGCAAAATTATCGTAGACACTTACGGTGGCGCAGCCCCTCACGGCGGCGGCGCATTCTCCGGCAAAGACCCTTCCAAGGTTGACCGCTCTGCCGCTTACGCAGGACGTTACGTAGCGAAGAACATCGTCGCCGCCGGCTTGGCAGAAAAATGCTTGGTGCAAATTTCCTACGCTATTGGCGTAGCACAACCCACCAGCATCATGGTGAGCACCTACGGCACAGGCAAAATATCTGACGAGAAAATTACTGAATTAGTGAAACGTCATTTCGACCTGCGCCCAAAGGGCATCGTACAAATGCTCGATCTACTGCGCCCGATCTATCAAAAGACGGCTGCCTATGGTCACTTCGGGCGCGAAGAGCCCGAGTTCAAGTGGGAAGCCACAGATAAAGCCGCAGCGCTCAAGGTAGACGCTGGGCTGTAAAACCTTTGTCCACGAAAAACACGAAAGGCACGAAAAAAAACCAAAGCGCACAATTGAATGTAAGTGCGAAATAGATAGCTTCACTCTGCTTTGCAGCTTTTAATTTCGTGTTTTTCGTGCCTTTCGTGGATCGTAGTTTGAAATTTTAGATTTTGTTTCATCCACCCTCCGAGGGGTGCTGCAGCGGGACAGGACACAGTCCCCCGTCAGGCTCGG
>JAVHQJ010000087.1:0-3978 GCA_036171075.1 Sideroxydans sp.
AGGAGAACTCTATGCAATCGCAACAACAAGAACATGCTTTCGTTTTTACGGGTACGGGGCGCGAGTACTTCAAAATTTGGATTGTTAATTTGCTGCTATCGGTGGTGACGCTGGGCATTTACAGCGCGTGGGCAAAGGTGCGGCGTACGCAGTATTTTTATCGCAACACGCAACTTGCAGGCGCACATTTTGAATATCACGGCTTGCCGATCGCCATTCTAAAAGGTCGTCTCATTGCCTTTGCACTGTTGGCGATTTATTACCTCTCGGGTCTGATTAGTCCATTGCTAGCGATCATTATTTTCCTGCTCATTGCAGCGATTATGCCGTGGATGATTGTGCGTTCTTTGCGCTTCAAATTACATAACAGCAGCTATCGCGGCTTGCGTTTTTCATTTGCGGGGAGTGACGCGGCGGCGTACACCGTGTTTTTGTTGTTCCCTATTTTGACGGTGTTGAGCTTGTACACCTTGGCGCCTTTTACCCATCAGCGTATCAAGCAGTTTCAGCATGGCAACAGCGAATTCGGCGATACTTTTTTTAGTTTTGATGCCTCAGCAAAAAGTTTTTACGGCATCTATCTACGTTTGCTTGGCATGCTGTTTGGAGTGGGGGTGTTGGTGGGAATTTTTGCGGCACTCGGTTGGCACTTGATGTTTATTTTATTGCCGATCGCCTTCATTTTTATTGCGGGCTATTTTGCGGTAAGCCTGCCCAATCTCATTTGGAACGCAACGGGCTTGGGTGAGCACACTTTCTATAGCCGCTTGCAAATCAAGCCCTATGTGTGGATTAGCTTCACCAACCTGCTGGGTATTATTTTCACCTTGGGCTTGTTCATTCCTTTCGCACAGATTCGTATGATGCGCTACAAGCTAGAGAATATGGGGCTGTTAGCGGTGGGTGATGTGGCGGTATTCGTTGCAGGGCAAGCGCAATTGACCAATGCATTGGGAGAAGAAACGGCTGAAATGTTCGACCTCGACATTTCGTTGTAAGCGATATGCAAGGGCATTACTACGATGGGCAATCTGCTGCGGCGCAAGCTGTGGATATCACATTAGCCGATGACGTGTGGGTGCTGTGCAGTGCGCAATTTGAGTTGCGGTGGCCGTTATCACAAGTGAACATTTCAGAACGTCTTGGTAATACGCCGCGCCGTCTTACTTTTGCGGCAGGTGGACATTGTGAAGTGACAGACCTCGCCGCATTAGATGCGCTCCTCGCGCGCACTCAAACGCAGCGTAGCTGGCTGGATGCCATGCAACACAGTTTGGCTTGGGCAGGAATCGCCTCGGTGGCATTCGTGATTGTGCTGATTTTTTCTTATACCTACTTATTGCCCTGGAGTGCGCAAGTGATTGCCCAGCGCTTGCCCACCATCGTGTTGCAAAAAATGGGTAGCTCTACGCTATCCACTTTGGATCACGCGATACTGCAACCCAGCCAGTTGGACGCCACACGTCAGCAAACCTTGGCGCGCGCATTCGCGCAACTCACGCCCCTCACTGCTGCACAGATGCCGTATCGCATTGAGTTTCGCAGCGCTCCTAAGATGGGCGCGAACGCATTCGCATTGCCCGATGGCACCATTGTGTTGCTCGATGAATTAGTCGCATTGACGCAAAACGATGACGAGATTGTGGCTGTGTTGGCACATGAACGCGCGCACGTGGAGCAACGTCACGCAGCGCGCATGGTGTTGCAAAGTTCGGCGGTGGGGTTGCTGATGACGTGGTACATGGGCGATGTCAGCAGCTTATTAGCGACCGTTCCTTCCGTGGTGATGCAAGCGCAATACTCGCGCGAGATGGAGGCTGAAGCCGATGCAATTGCGCAACAAACCTTGCGCGCCAATCATCTCTCGTCCTGCTTGTTAAGCACGATGCTAGAAAAATTAGAGGCCGCGCATCAAGCATCGCCCGCGACTGCACGCAATACCGATGATGTTGTGATGGACTACCTCTCCAGTCATCCAGCGACAGCAGAACGCATCCAGCAAATGTGCCCACAACGTCCGTAGTCATTGGGCTGCGTGCTATCATCGCACCCTATGAAAAACACCACTGACACCCTGCATCGTTTCCTATTTGAACACCTGCCCATACGCGGCGAGATCGTGCATCTCGATAGCGTTTGGCAGTCCGTCATCGAACGTCATAACTATCCACCCGTGCTGAAAAACTTGATGGGCGAGCTGTGTGCCGCCGCCGTCCTGTTATCCGCCACGCTCAAACTGCAAGGCGCTATGGTGTTGCAGATCCACGGCAAAGGCGCGGTGAAACTATTGGTCGTCGAATGTACGGGTGACTTGGCGTTGCGCGCCACCGCTAAGTGGGAAGGCGACTTGGCGCAAGGCACATTGCAAGAGCTGGTTGGAGATGGCCGCTTCGTCATCACCCTAGATCCGAAAGACGGCAATCAAGCCTACCAAGGCATCGTCGCCCTCGAAGGCGACACCATAGCCGAGATATTGCAGAACTACATGACTCGCTCCGAGCAATTGGAGACGCGGCTGTGGCTGGCAGCGGATGACAAAGTGGCAGCGGGGATGTTGTTGCAGAAACTTCCCGAAAAAGAGGAATCTCTCGATGCTGATGCGTGGAGTAGGGCAAGTCAGTTGGCCGATACACTGAAATCTCATGAGCTCCTACAACTGTCCGCTGATGCGTTGATTCATCGCCTCTATCACGAGGAAGACATCCGTTTGTTTGATGCCCAAGCTATCGTGTTCCAGTGTGCCTGTTCGCGTGAAAACGTAGCACGCATGTTGCAGATGCTGGGACGCGAAGAAGTAGCCGCCATCCTCGCCGAGCGAACCGAAATTGAAGTGCATTGTGAATTCTGCAATCAGCGATACGTCTTCGATGCGATTGATGCCGAAGCCGTGTTCATTGAGGCAGCCGCAGTTTCAATAAACAAGACAGTGCATTAAACCGCGCCTCGTCATACTGATGCGGCAATTGTTGTTGGCGCAATCGGCTATTTCTACGAGGCCATCAAAAGACGCGCCACTTGGGCTCCGCCTTGCTTTGCCAAGGTCGGATTTTGCAGCCACATTTGGATAAAAAATTCGCGCATCTGCTCGGATTGCGTGATGCGTTTAAGCATCAACTCTTCAGGGATAACCGTGCGCGCAGGATAAGTAAATTCATGCATTGGGGTCTTCTCCGTGAGCAATTTTTTCAAGTGCGTTTATATCAAGTTGATCTTTGGGGCGATTGGAAATGCGCTTCATCGTCAATAAATCCGCAATCGACGCGATGCGTACTTTTCGCCCGAACAAGTCCCCCACAATTGCATTGGCATTCAATATATCGAATGGCACATCGGGGCGTATGAGGATGTCCACCACGCTGCCGCCTATTTGAGGCTCTCTCAATGCGAAAGCCAACATGCCTTTTTCGCGATACCACTGTTCGATTTGTTGAGGTTTTCTTAACGTTTCAATCGCCACCGGCATAACAGGAATCAACCCTAATTTTTTCGCGAGGGTAATGAAGCGAACGAGATTCTCGTCGTCCATTGCCAACACTAAATCAATGTCGAAAGTGGAGCGCAGGAATCCATGCAATTGCACTGCCAGCCCGCCCACCAGTACATACTGGACTTGCTCATCAGCCAACGACGCTAGGAGTTCTGCAATTTTCATAGCTTTATTTTACGGGGAAAGAGGAGATGGTTTCACCATGCTCAACGCCACCGCCTCCGCCACTTCGATGCCGTCGATGGCGGCTGACATGATGCCTCCCGCGTAACCCGCCCCTTCCCCTGCTGGATAGAGCCCATTGGTGTTCAGGCTCTGATAACTCGCGTCACGTTTGATGCTGACGGGGGATGAGGTGCGCGTCTCTACGCCGGTGAGGATGGCGTCGTGCATTGCAAATCCTTTGATACTCTTCTCGAATGCAGGCAATGCCTCGCGCACGGCGTCGATTACATAGTTGGGCAATGCCGTAGAGAGATCGCCCAGTGTCA
>JAVHQJ010000088.1:0-3956 GCA_036171075.1 Sideroxydans sp.
GCATCTACCACCCCGAACCCGGCTGGGGCAAATTTTTTGCCAGGATTGCGGCAGCAAGGCTGCGCGTTGTCTTTCGCGTTCCGCCGGCATGTTTTGTCCAAATGCGAACATGCGGTAAGCATCGTCGGCGCGTGTGCTCTTTTCCACATCCACTGAACTCGATGGTCATGGTATCCAGTGCCAGTTCGATCGCTTCGGAAACAAAGTTCACAGCGACCACGAGTTGGCCGCGATTCAGCGCGGAATGAACCAAATGCTCGGTAATCGCCAGCTTGAGCAGACGTGTACCGCGCATCACAAGCCTGATGGGGACGCTCATGCGTGCATGAGCCTTGCCGGCCTTGCACTGATGCTGATAGATTTCTTGCGGATCGTTGCATGGCTGGGCGAACAACTCACGCAGCCAGTTTTGCATGGAAGCATGCAGGCGTGTGTTAACGATGTCGTTGCTTAGAAACAGTCGGGCGACTTCATCTGCCTGCATCGTACTGTAGAACAATTCGGCAAGTTCAGCCACATTCTGTTCGATGGTGCTGCCGGCAAGCTGCCTGACATAGGCAGGGGTTTCAATTTGCAGCGCTTGCCATTGCAGCATGAATTCATCGCGTTTTTTCTGTTTTTGCATTTCCTTTCAATTCCGCCTTCTCTGCTACTGGAAGGCGCATTCTAGCATTGTGTAAGTTGGCGCCGGTATTACGCACGAGTAATTGCCATCGAGATGGGGATGGATGGGCGATGGTATGGTGCGAGCGGTTGTTTTCATGGGCGATGGATGACAGAAATTTCGTATCTGATGTGCCGGGGTTTTAAGTTATAAGACTGACAGGAACATTTAATCTGGATTTTCCGAGTTCGGGCGGGATTTCAATGAAGTGGGTGGTAAGAAGGTCGCGAGGTTTAATTTGCTGGCTGCCGTCCATGCTGATGTGCACTCTTGCGATCAGAGTTTGTTTTGCGCTTGTGAGAGGTGAGTCCAGTTCGGTCTCAAGATTTCCATTGGGTGTCAACGCCACATCGCGCAACAGGATTTTGGAAAGCATCACGGCAGGCGCATCCGCCAAAGAAGCGTCCCAAATTTCCGCTGACACGGTCTTGGCTAACCCGTCGTCAATATCCGGGGGCAAGGTTATATTTAGTCGGATGGTACTCATGTGACACCTCGAGATTGTGTTGATGGGGCTGAGTGGGCTGGTGTATTGAATGACTTGTCCTATTGTATGGCCATGTTGTCCAGATAATCTGCTACCGCCTGACTAATGGCAAGCCCGGTTCTCGTTTCTACAAACATCCATTGACCAGCCGGATTGACTTCCAGGAAATAATACTCCCCTTTATCTGTCCGTCTGACATCAATCGCGCCGTAGACCAAACCTAAACGATGCTGGAGCTTTAGTAAAGCAGCATGAACGTCTTTTGGAAGCTCAATCGGGCGAACCTGAGACTCGCCTATCACCATACGCATATCAACAGGATAGGAGGTGTTGCGGGCATCAATTTCGGCAGTAAAAAGTTGATCGCCCACCGCGATAATGCGCAAATCCACACCGGGTATGAATTCCTGAAAAATGACCGGCGCAAGCCGCACCAAGTCCAGACGCTCCATGTTTTCTTGTTCTATCAATCTCGTCTCTCGCCATGCATCATGCATGGCAAGAAAGGATTTGTAGACGACTTTGCCGATACCGATTTCGTTGATAAAGTTTTTTGCTGCGGCAGGGTCAGTCGTGACAAGCGTTCGAGGTAACTTCAACCCTACCTCTTTTGCGACCGACCATTGCAGCGGTTTGTGATGTGCGGCCTCATCGGCTGCCCGGGGATTCATCCATTTGCAATGCAGTGCATCCAGCATGCCATTCATGGCTTCAGATGTCTCACTGGTCGCAAAGGCCTGTATTTTTGGATCCTTGATTACGTCAGCGGTAACGAATGGGGTGACTCTTCGCCACCATGCGGCGCGCACACGGGAAAGATCAACTAGGCCCGCCGACCCCCCCACCCAATACGACGGGGGTTCGTTGCCGGTCGGCCAGTTGAGTGTTAAGCCTTGTTGGGTCGGGAAATCAGAAAAATCTATCCGCTGAATTTCCCGACCCTTCTTGGTGAGCCTCGTTACGACTTCGTCCGTGTGTTCGTCACCCGGATATGAAATAACGAGTAGCATTTACATGCCTCCCGCCGCACCAAGCGCTTCAAGTGCCGCCTGATAGGCTGCCATCAATTCGGCTTCCTGGCGTTTGAGATCAAGCAGGGCAGCTTCGATTTCTCCGACCTGAAGTTGCAAATCAGATGCCACTTGATCGTAGTCCTCGCCAAATTGGCTGGGCGTGTCCAATACAAACGGATACGCCCCGGTATCAAATCCAGATCTGACGTTGATTCCAGGGTTGATAAGACCGCCCCCTGGTTGGGTGATATTCTCAACCAGGGTTCCGATTGGATCAATCCCGGGACCCTTGATGGGGTCTCTGCTGACTTCTTTGATGGTGTCTCTGATCGGGTCTTTGCTGACCTCTTTGAGAGTGTCCCTGATGGGGTCTTTCCTGACTTCTTTAAAGGTAGGGTCGCTGATCGGGTCTTTCCTGACATCTTTGACGGCCTCTTTCCTGATTTCCTTGACGGCCTCTTTCCTGATTTCCTTGACGGCCTCTTTCCTGATTTCCTTGACGGCCTCTTTCCTGATATCTTTGAGAGGTCTCTTTTGATTGCAACCGTACATCGTGCTTACACCCGCAATGTCACCGGCAGAGAGACCGTTCCTTTGCCCCAGGGTGACGCCGGCAGGAATGGCCTGTAACGGGACGATAGTTGGCTGACCGTTGCTGGAGAAGGCTGTGCCGGGATAATGCATGATTGAGCCGTAATCATAGGTGCCCAAATCATCACCGTCGGCAATGTGCTGAGTAAAGTTATGTTCAACACCCGTGGTAATATTCGCCCAGTTAATGTGTACAAATGCGTCACGATCCTCGCGGCTTTGTTCATGCCACAAGCCCACAGAATGGCCGATTTCGTGTATCGCATTTCCCAAGCCGCACCCTGCGGCTAAAGTGATCGCTTGGCTGCCTCCACGCATTCCGACGTAGGAGGAACATCCGTTGCCAGATTGAAAATGCACAAAATTCGGGTACTGTGCTGCATTGGCCGGGGTGCGCAACACGAAACGGATGCAGGTCTTTTCCTGCCAATGTGCAATAGCATCCAGCACTCGCTGCTGGTTCGGCATGTTCGGGTCTATGTCATACGGAATCGTCTTGTTAGGCCAGCGATACTGCTGACCGGTAATGCCGATTGATTGCATCAGAGTGCCCGAGTCATCCATGCTGGCTTGCAATTCATCAATACTGCCGAGAATGATGTCGCCTTCGAACACAGCCATCCCCTCTACGTTGGCATAAACGAGGCTTTTTTCAGGCAAACTTTCACCCTGTACTATCGTTGAACCCGAGATCATCCCTGATCGAAACTCACCTTTACCAAATTCATCATTACCACTGTTACCTTTAGTTGGCTTAGTCATTTTTGGTACCCCTTGTATTTTAAAGTTAAGAAAATACGGCTCCCCCGCAGGCATCAATCGAAATAGCGTGGTACAGAGTTTAATGGTTTGCCTTTTGGTCGCCGGAATACGTGCAGGGAAACAATCGTTGCTTCATGATCCCAAGACACTGCTGCGCACATTACTTGTTCGATGGGTTGGAAACAATATGCCAAAATGCATATGCCAAAATGCATATGCCAAAATGCATAGGCTTAAATGCATAGACCGAAAGATATAAAGGGCTGCGGAGATGATGTTTGAGGGGTGCGTGGTGCAAGGATGCGGTGGTATGATGCGCGGCGCTTTTTTAATTTCCGGTCACGCCACTCAATGAATCTGCTCAAATCACTCGCTACGATCAGTGGTCTGACGCTGGTGTCGCGCATCCTGGCCTTCGGTCGCGACGTGTTAATCGCGC
>JAVHQJ010000089.1:0-3901 GCA_036171075.1 Sideroxydans sp.
GACAGACCAGCTTAAACTAGACTGATTTCTGTCTTGACGGATGGGTCCACCATAACTGGTGGGTTGGTTTCTTGATTATTCATATTCCATTCCTTGTTGCGTTGACTCTTGGTTTAAGGAGGGTTGGTTAAGTCCGAAAGCCATGGTTCGATACGTTTCCCGTTCGTCCCGAGTACCGCGCTTGCGCGGTGTATCGAGGGAGCGAACGGGAAGCACTCACCACGAACGGACTTAATCAGAGATTCCTTAATCGATAAACCCGATCTTTCCTGTTGCACTGCCTTTGAGTTTGCATTCCTCCTGCAACTGCCGATACAAATCTAAAGCGGTTGCGGAGCGGTCGAGTATCTGGAGCTGACGGGCGGCGACTGCAAAATCTCCCGGCGTTAATTTGGTGAATTCGCGCACGGGTTTTTCCCATTCACTTGGCAAGCTGTCGCCACCAAGTCGCCCCAGCTCTTGCTCGAACATTGCCCAGTTTTGATCGGGCGTGAGGTAGTCGAATTTCACTTTGAAGTCGAAACGCCGCAAGCTGGCTTGGTCGAGTTTTTCCATTAGGTTGGTGGTGCAGATGAAGATGCCGTTGAAGGCTTCGATCTGAGTGAGTAGCTCGTTCACCTGCGTCACTTCCCAGCTTTGCCGTGCATCTCTACGATCTGCCAAGAAGCTATCCGCCTCATCGAGCACCAACACGGCTTCTTGCTGGCGAGCTTCGGCAAACATGGCGGCGATATTTTGCTCGGCCTCACCCACCCATTTGCTGAGGATGTCAGAGGCGCGTTTGACCAAGCAGGGCATACCGATCTGGTCGGCGATGTGGCGCGCCAATTCGCTCTTGCCTGTGCCTGCGGGGCCAAAGAAGCAGAAAGTGCCGCGCGGCCTGCGCTTTAAGCCGCTGATGATGTCGGGCATCGCCATGCTGGTATTGGCAAAGCGCAAGTCATAACCGGTGAAAAGGGTGTTGCGCGACGGCATGCGCTTTTGCCCCAGCAGGGTAGCGCTGCGATCCAGCGTTTGTTCAACCAACTCTCTGGCTTGGTGTTCATCGCCCTGACTGCTGATGCGGGCCAGTTTGGCGGCTCGCTCATACTGCGCTGGGGTCATTTGCTCGTTGGCGGCGATTTGTGCGAGCCAATTTTCAGGCGGATTAAATTGCCCAAGGTGATGCCGCGCGATTTCCATACGCACTGCCTGGGGCGGTACGGGAAAGCGGATGGAGTAATCAAAACGGCGCAAGTAGGCTGGGTCAATGTCTGCATCGTTGGTCACCCAGATTGCCGGGGTGGCATTGCGCTCCAATGTGCGATTGATCCACGCCTTGTTGGATTTGTTGCTACCGCCATCTTCTAAGCCCAATAGTGCCAACAACCCGCCCTGACTGGGAAACACATCCTCGATTTCGTCGAACATGAGCAGTGCGTTGCGCCTGCCTGCCAAGACCCGTTGACAGAGATTGTAGGCACGCAGACGTTCGTGTCCGGTAATGGGGTCGCCTTCGTCGTTGGCAAAGGAAATCTCGTAGAGATCAGCCCCCAGTTGATTGGAGAGTGCCTTCACAAATTCGGTCTTCCCTGTGCCGGGCACGCCATAAAACAGGATGTTTGTGCCTTGCTCTTTTGCGGCTAACGCTTGGTTCAGATAGAGCGTCAACGTTTTTGCATCTTTGCTTAAATGCGGAAAGTTGGGCAACTGCAATTTGGCGGGGCTGGCAGACTTTAGAAAACGTGCGATCAACGTGTCCTCGTCTTGATAATCTTGTGTGAGCAGATTGCCTAGTCCATCCAGCAGTGAAAGCTTATCTTCAATATCTCTGGCATGGGCAACGATCTGAATGATGCCGGAGGCAACTAGGGCAGAGTCCATTTGCAAGCCATTCAATAAATTCGTTTGGCTTTGACCTGAGAGCAGGGCAATCAACTCGGCAATTTCCTGCATCGAAACGCCCAGCCTGCTGTTTGAAAGCACCCCTCTAAAATCTGGGAACAGTTGCATGATGGCAACGAAGGCAAATATCGCACGCTCTGCTGCGGTCAAGCCTATGACATCGCTAAGTAGCCCGATGTTTTCAAAGAGGTGGTTGTTATCCAGAACAGGCCGCTTGCTGAAATATGCGAGACGTTTTTTTAGCGCATCTCCCACAACAGCATCGGTATTTTTTACAGCTTTTTCATTGATCATGAGGATCATTTTCTGATTATCATGATCATGTACCCTCTCAATTGCTAGGCCAGTTAAGTTGGCAAACTCGTCCCCCTCAATTATCGAGCAATGCCTGCCATTGCGACGTTTGTACCAACCTTGCGATAGCGTCAGCTTCAGCACCCAAGTCGCCAACAAGGGCTGGTAACATTCTGCTCCCGCCAGTATTTTGTTTGAGGTCGCATTAGTTGAAACGAGATAGTCGGGGAGTGTCTTCATGAGCGCACCTTTGGGTTCGTTAACAATGAGGACATTGTCAAACTTGGGTGCGTCAATTTAGGTCGCGGTCGTGATGCGATAAATTTCCTTAAACCCAACACAACAAAAAGGGGCACTGCCTGCCTTTGCTATAATCAAGCCACTTTTCCAACCATTCCCCAACATGACTAAAGTCGATTTCTACACTGGCAGCGAAGACAAGCTGCGTACCGCTTGCCAGCTCAGCCAAAAAGCGATGCAAGCTGGGCAGCGTGTGTTGTTGCATGTGCCGAATGACGACACCGCAGACAAGTTAGACAAGCTGCTGTGGCACTATCCCGCCACGGCTTTTCTGCCGCACTGTCACAGCCACGAAGCCGATGCGGCAACTGCACCCATCGTTATCGGATGTGATGAAAATTTTCCGCACTCCGCATTACTCATTAGCCTGCATACTGAATGCACCGAATTTTTCAGCCGCTTTGAACGGGTGATTGAAATTGTGGGGCGTGATGAAGCCGATGCCCAAAAAGGTCGCCTGCGTTTTAAGTTTTACAAAGACCGTGGCTACGAAATCGGTCACCACGACTTGGCTAAATTACGCGCATGACTGACACCCCAACTTTTGCGCTCAACTTGCCTGTGCTTACAGACGTCGTGGACGAAAAAACTCATGAGTACCCAGTATTAACTGAGGTGATAGAGGACGCGGCGGACGAACTCACCGCGTTGGTTAAGGAAGATGCGGCTATTGAACCTGTGCTTGCCATGGCAGACGTGCCCGCCCCCGTTGAAATTTCCGGGTGGGGCAATGCACCTGAAGCGCTGACCGAGCACAGCGCAGTGGCAATCGAATCTACCTCGCCTGCACCAAGCAGTGACGCGCCCAATTTGTTGCAGCATGTCGAGTCATACGTGGAAAACGTGCTTGCGCAAAAGTTGGCACAGCATCTTGCGGAAGCGCAACAAATGGCAGTTGAACGCGCTATCGCCGAGTTAAAACACGAACTACCGCAACTCATCCTCGACGCACTCAAAACACCGCACGACCCTAGCTGAAGCCGCCGCAGGCTTGCGGCCTGTTCTGTATAATCACGCCCCTCAAAAGCCCCATGGCTAAACCCTACGCATCGCACGAACATGACTCAATCTAAAGAACTCGCAAAAAGTTTTGACCCCAAAGACATCGAAGCACGTTGGTATCCCGAGTGGGAAGCCGCTGGCTACTTCAAGGCAGGCATAGATGCCGCCAAGCCAGACAACTTCTGCATCCAACTACCGCCGCCCAACGTCACTGGCACGCTGCACATGGGGCACGGTTTCAACCAGACCTTGATGGATGCGCTCACGCGTTACCACCGCATGAAGGGTGATAACACGCTGTGGCAACCGGGCACCGACCACGCAGGTATCGCCACGCAGATCGTGGTGGAGCGTCAACTCGATGCACAAGGCATCTCGCGCCATGACCTCGGTCGTGAGAAGTTCATCGAGAAGGTGTGGG
>JAVHQJ010000090.1:0-3861 GCA_036171075.1 Sideroxydans sp.
TTGGCTACGAACCAAGGGGTCAGGAGTTCGAATCTCTTCCGGCGCACCAATAAATAAAGGCTTCCAGAGATGGAAGCCTTTTTCTTTTGCACTTTATTTAGGCGAAGAAGGGTAGAAATTTTTTAGCCAAGTGACTTAAATT
This sequence comes from Sideroxydans sp., assembly GCA_036171075.1. Taxonomy (GTDB): domain Bacteria; phylum Pseudomonadota; class Gammaproteobacteria; order Burkholderiales; family Gallionellaceae; genus Sideroxyarcus. The sequence goes on from JAVHQJ010000090.1 coordinate 143, forward strand.
CCCTCGGATTTAACTGGGTGTACCAATGAGGCGGCTAGTTTCGCGCGTTGCCGTGCTTCGTTGGTGTTGTCTGCGGTGCTGATGGCGACGCCCATACGGCGTTTAACAAAACTTTCTGGTTTGCCGAAAAGTCGAATGTCTGTTTCGGCTATCGCGAGTGCTTTTTCAACGCCTTCAAACGCAATTCCTTTCGCTTCTATACCCCCATAGATTACCGCTGAAGCGCCTGCGCGGCGCATTCCGCTATCAACGGGTAGGCCGAGAATGGCGCGAGCATGCAATTCAAATTCAGATAAACGTTGCGTGGCGAGCGTAACTAAACCTGTGTCGTGTGGACGTGGACTCACTTCTGAAAACCATACTTCATCTCCTTTTACGAATAGCTCTACTCCAAAAATACCACGTCCACCGAGCGCTGTTGTGATGCGCTGCGCAATGTCGCGTGCGCGTTGCAACGCCAGCGCTGACATGGCTTGCGGTTGCCATGACTCGACATAATCCCCTGACACTTGCACGTGTCCAATAGGCTCGCAGAAATAGGTTTCGATACTCCCTGAAGCATTGAGGGCGCGCACAGTCAATTGGGTAATTTCATATTCAAAATCGACAAAACTTTCTACGATGACGCGTGCTTCTTGTACACGTCCAGACTGCAAGGCGTAGTCCCACGCGGTTTGCACATCATTTTCTGTGCGCAATAAAGATTGTCCTTTACCTGAAGAAGACATAATCGGTTTAACAATGCATGGAAATCCGATGCCACTGTGGATAGCGGCCCGTAACTCTGCCAGTGAGCTGGCGAATTTGAAAGTGGATGTGGGTAAGCCGAGCTCTTCGGCGGCGAGGCGGCGTATGCCTTCACGATTCATGGTGAGTTGCGCCGCGCGTGCTGTAGGAATCACTTCGGCGATGTTTTCTTTTTCGATGTCGAGCAAAACCGAGGTGGCAATTGCCTCAATTTCGGGTACGACTAAAGAGGGATGTTCCGCTTCGATAATGCTGCGCAACGCCGCTGGATCTGTCATGTTAATGACATGCGAGCGATGTGCCACCTGCATCCCTGGAGCATGGGCATAGCGATCCACCGCAATCACCTCCACCCCTAAACGTTGCAAAGCGATGATCACTTCTTTGCCTAATTCCCCTGCCCCTAAAAACATCACTTTGGTGGCGGAAGGACTTAATGGTGTGCCGATACGAAAGGGGAGTTGGGATGCCATTAGTGTGTGCCCTGAAATTGAGTGAGCGCGATGGTAGCGTGCTTGCTGTGTGCCGTACAAGTGAGCGATGGCTAGGGGGTGTAAGTTACGTGATTTTTTTCTTGGGTGGGCGCACAATGCGCCCACTTTTATTTCCCCCATTGTTCAATCATCTTCGCGCGCCATGTTATCTATTCGTTCTAGCGGCATTTTGCTGCATCCTACCTCGCTCCCTAGTCAATTTGGTTCTGGTGATTTCGGCACAAACGCTTATCAATTTGTAGATTGGTTGGTGAGTGCAGGGCAAACTCAATGGCAAATTCTTCCCTTGGGTGAAGTGGGACCTGGTAACTCTCCTTACATGAGTAGCTCTGCCTTTGCGGGCAATTTACTCATGATTGATTTGGAGGCGTTAGCCAAGCAGGGTTGGCTTACGCAGGATGATTTAATTCCACATCCTGCTTTCAATGCAGAGCGTGTGGATTACGCGCTGGTCATCCCGTATCGAATTGAACGCTTGCGGCGTGCAGCAGAACGCTTTTTAAGCGAAGGGAGTGCGACTAAAGCTTACGCGAGTTATCACAAATTCTGTGAGCATGAAAAAAGTTGGCTTGATGATTACGCCTTATTTAAGGCGATTGATAAACAAGAGCAGGGGCGTGAATGGAGTGATTGGCCGCAGGGTTTGGCAGCACGCATCCCAGCACAGCTTGAGCAGGCGAGACGGCAGTTGGCCGCAGAAATTAATTTTTGGAAGTTTGGACAATGGTGTTTTTCACAGCAATGGTTTGCGCTGAAACAGTATGCAAATGAACGTGGTGTTCGCTTGGTGGGCGACGTTCCTATTTTTGTGGCTTACCACAGCGCAGATGTGTGGGCGAATCAAAGCCTATTTGAACTGGATTTGAAAGGTCGCCCCACTGTGGTAGCGGGGGTTCCCCCCGATTACTTTAGTGAAACAGGACAGCTATGGGGCAATCCTCTCTATCGTTGGGATGCGCATGAGGCAAGCGGTTACGTGTGGTGGATTGCGCGATTGGCACATGCGCTACGTTATTTTGATTGTGTGCGTATAGATCACTTTCGTGGATTCGCTAACTATTGGGCCGTGCCAGCCACTGCCAGCACGGCGATTGAAGGGCAATGGTTGCCAGGCCCTGGGGAGAAATTGTTTGCCGCCTTCCAGCGTGCTTTGGGCGAGGCTCTGCCCGTCATTGCGGAAGATCTAGGACTGATTACGCCTGATGTGATTGCATTGCGCGATCAATTTAATTTGCCGGGCATGCGTATTTTGCAATTCGCCTTTGGTGAAGATGAGCGTAATTATTTTTTGCCACATCACTACGTGGCAAATTCTGTGGCTTACACAGGGACGCACGATAACGACACCAGTGTGGGATGGTGGAATAAAGCGCGCGAACATGAGCGGCAGTTTGCACAACGTTACCTAGGTTGCGATTGTCATGAGATTCATTGGCAGATGATTAAAGCGCTGTCAGTGTCAGCCGCCAATACGGTAATTTTCCCTTTGCAAGATGTGTTGGGGCTGGGCAGCGAACATCGTATGAATTTCCCTGGTACGGGAAATGGCAATTGGGCTTGGCGCTTTACGTGGGAAATGATGGATGCAGGCGCGGCGAAAAAATTAAGTACGCTCACTGCTTTGCATAGCCGTAATCCGAGAGGGCGTTAACGCACAATCTGTTGCATAAGTGAGGCATAAACAAAAAGGGTTGAATCGTAAGATTCAACCCTTTTGTGTTTTGTGTGTGTAGCGAGAATTACTTCTTGCCGTTCACAGCGCCTTTCAATGTTGCACCAGCTTTGAAAGCAGGAGCTTTAGATGCTTTGATCTTTAGTTCTGCACCAGTGGCTGGATTACGGCCGATACGTGCAGCGCGCTTGCGAACTTCGAATGTGCCGAAGCCGACCAAAGCAACGTTGTCACCTTTCTTCAGAGTTGCGGTAATGATCTCGATCAGAGCCGCGATATTGCGATCTGCGTCTGCCTTGCTGCTGCCAGTTTTGGTAGATAGTGCGTCAATCAGTTCTTTACGGTTCATGCGTTTCTCCTTGTGTTGTTTGGGGTTGAATCAACTCCGACGCGGATTGTTCTAGATATTGAAATAATTTGCAACTACAAAAATTATCTATATACGTAAAATAATGTGATGGGAGATGGGTTTTAGAGGGGGATACTATTTTTTAGATTAAAAAAACTAACACTGAATTCTCTAGCATTTGAGAATTAAATCGTTTTCTGTGAATTTAATTTATCTAATTTTCAATCGCTTACTTTCTTTGCTGTGAGCAAAAGATGAAAACATAAGAGACTATTTGGCTTAAACGGCTGTTAGGTTGGAGGGGCTAGGAGTGGGGGTGCAATCAGGCTGCGGTTAGTCCAGCAGTAGTTAGCGTTGATGATGCTTGAATGGCTTGTAAGCCTTTTATTTGGTGCCCGGAACCGGAATCGAACCGGTACGCTGGTTTCACCCAAGCGACGGATTTTAAGTCCGTTGT
>JAVHQJ010000091.1:0-17490 GCA_036171075.1 Sideroxydans sp.
ATAGATTGGCACTATACCACAACGGCTTACCAAGTAAGATTGGTGCTGGGAACGTACTCACAGATACCCCTCCTGCTCGCCTTTTTCACCTTTTTCAAGCATCCATTCTGATAGGGCAAGTAACTCTGCGGGTAGCAAGTTTGTATTGCGTAAAGCGGCGAGTTGCAATTGATCTTTTTCGGTTAGGGGTTTGCGTGCGCGCAAACCCGATAAATCGGCAGCACTCATTTTCCAAGGATGCCAAGCGAGGTCACGCGCCTGCCACAAGGCAGCCGCTTTAAGCGCAATCGCGATACCCGCAGGGTCTGGATCGCAGGCGATGTAAGCGGGGGCGGGTGCTAGATCAATTAACTGTCCCACGGCGACACACCACCAGCTGGGTGGAAATCCCGGAACCCAAATCACCCCAACATTCTCATCACGTTGTTTCGCGACACGCTCGAAACTGGTTTGGTTTTCTACTAATTGCCAACGGCTTACTGTTCCGTTGGCCGCTGTAACGGATTGCATGGTGGCAGGCGTGATTGCGGCGAAATCGGCACAACTCATCAGCGCAAGATCGCCTTGTTCTGTGGTTAAGGTGAGCGGTGCAGCTAAGAGTAACAGAGGGGTATGGCGTTCAATGCGAAATTCTGCCAAATCAAATATGTGCTCCAACCATGCCCATTCGGATTCACTTAAGCCTTTGGTGTCAGCTCTTGCCAATAAGGCAAAGTCGCGGCGTGTGCCGCTGCGTTGCTCATCCTGCCACTGTTGCAAGGCGACGATGAGCGGATAACGCGACAATGCGCGTTGAATCGGCATTTCGTCGAGTGCGGACAAGGCGGGTATGAGGGATTCACTCAAGGTGTTTGTCAGTCCAGTGCGTATCGCTTGCCAGCGCTGCTCATCATTCGCCGCGTCACGCAGACCCAGCGCGTTGCGCAGTTGCGGGAGATGCAGCAGCTCCACGCGTTGTGGCAACCAGTCCCCATGTTTCCATTGTTGGGCGACGGCGGCCCAGCCCGAACGCAGTAGCCAGTCCAGTAGCGAATACGCCAATTGAACTTGATTATTGCCCGCATCGTTGCTGAGTGTTTCCCAGCGACTATTGCCGCCGCGTCGCACCCAGCGCGCAAGCAAATCGCGCCATGCGGCGGGCAGGGTATCCAATGGCTGGGGTGCATTAGTTGACTGGCGCAGCCGCTTTTGACAGACAGTGCGTTTGTCTAGCGGTGTGTCTATCCATTCAGCCATTGCGTTCGCGCACCAGCACCTTCACGCCAGGTGCCCAAGTTTCTTCGGGCTTCTTCTTGAAGGTCACCAGCGTCAGCATGGAGGGGTCATATACGCTGACGTTATGTGTGACGGGGGTAGTGAGCAGGTATTGTGCACGCGTAGCCTTGAGGAATTTTGCCACGCGCTCGATGTTCACGATGTCCAGATGCGCGAAGGGTTCATCAATGAAAACAAAACCACCTGGGCGCGATTCTTCCATCATCAGTGCGACCAGCAAAATGAGTGATTTCATCACCTGCTGTCCGCCTGATGCATCGCCGTCATTCATGCCCATAAAGCCTTTATCGTCGAAGTTGAAGCGCACCGCTAATCCCGCCTGCGCCAGTGAAAGATCATCGTTGGCGAGCGATACTGGTTCGTGATCCACTTTGATGCCCGCGAGTTCGCCCAGTAATTTGATGTTCTTCACATAGCGTCCCACCGTGTGCCGCAGCACCGCGATGTATTGTTCGCGCGCCGAATCGGTTTGGCTACGCGCCATCTCGTTGTCGCGGCGGCGTGTGGCCAGATCGCTTTCCATGTGTTGGTAATCACCTTTGATTTTGTCGCGCAGTTGCACCACGGTATCGTCGGTCTCCCACGACTCTTCTTTGAAGCGCAACTCGATTTCTTCAACGCGCCGATTGATGTTGGTCGTGTCGCGGAATTTGTCGGCGATCAGTTGGTTGGCGGCAGCATCGCACCAGCCGATGGGGAATTGCTTGCGATTACAACGCAGTGCCTGCACGCGATGGATTTGCTCTACGCGGGCAGCGCGATTTTCCTTGCCCACGATTTCTTTTTCTAATGCCTTAAGTTGATCTTGCTGTCGTTGCCATTCACTGCGCGTATTCGCTACGGCTTCCTCCGCTTTTTTGCGCTCCTCTTGCGCCTGCAATACGTTATTGTCACGGCGACGTTGCACCAGCACATCGTATTGCTGGCGTGCCTCCGCAAACTCGGCAGCGCGTGCGGCGAGTTGCGCGGCAGCATCCACGCCAGCCAATTGTGCTTGAAGGCTACGGATGCGTGCAGTGAGGTCGCCTTGTTGCTGGCGTAAGGGCGCGAGTGATTTTTCTAGTCCCTTGCGTTGCTCGCGCAAGGCCTCTAGGCGTGCCTTGCCAAAGCGCGCCTGATCTTGTGCGGCATAACGTCCGCCGCGCCGTTCGCGCAGGTAACCTTGGCGGGTGATCCAGTCTTCACCGCGCGGCAGCTTGGCACCCGCCACTGCATCTTCCACGCGACGGGTGCGCTCCAACGTACGCAGCAACCATTCCGGCACTGGATGGGTGAAGCGCACCACTTCCAATAAAGAACCTTTAGGCGAAAGTCCCGCAGGCATACAGTCGGGCACGATGAAGTGGCGGTAACGTCGTTTTTCGCCCAGTGCCATCGCCTTTTCAGCATCGCCCTCTTTGCGTAACAGCACGATGTGTGCCGAAGGCGCGAGCACCGCCTCCACAGCAGCCTGCCATGTGGGATCAATAATTTCCACCACATCGGCGAGCAAATCGTGTGCGATGCTTGCCTGATTTAATGCCTGACGAAAGTCCGCCACATCTTGCGGGTCGGCACGACGACCCGCTGCGAGATTTTCTAACATCTCGTCGAGTTGGCGCAGTTTGAGTTCCTGCTCGGCAATGCGTAGCAACAGATTAGCGCGCTCGCTTTCCAGACGTTCCAGCTCGCGCACATCGGCCAGTTTGCCGCCTTCACTAGACTGCGTTTGTGTTTCCAGACGTTTTTGTTGTTCGACAATGGTTTCCCAACGGCCTAATTCACGGTTGAGTTCGTTTAACGCACGTTGCTGGTTTTGCTCGTTGTCGTTGGCGGCCTGACGGCGCAGTTGCGCCGCCGCGAGTGCCTGCTCCTGCATTTGTAGTTCCATCTGCAAGGATTGTGCTTCGGTTCGCCGAGCATGCCATTCACGACGTAGAGAAAGTAGCGTGCGCCGTGCGTTATCGGCCTCGCGTTGCAACAGATAGTGCTCAAGACGAGGGCGTGTTTCTGAAACCAGCGCGGTACGCTCTTGGTTGAGGCGATGCCATTCCAGATAGCGGTTCACCTTCTGTTCGTGCTTCTCCAGACTGTTGCCCAAGGCTTCCAATTGATTTTGTGTGGCATCGAGTTCGTGCGAGGTATGTTGCTGATGCTGGCGCGCTTCTTCATAGCGTTCCAGCACTTCTTTGTCACCGAACACTTGAAATACTAAATCGAGCAGGTCTTTATGCGACAGTTCGCATAGCTTGTCGGTCTGCCCCTGTTCCAGTGACAGTACGCGAGCAATGGCGGGGGATAAGCCTGCACTATGCAGTACACGCTGATAATCGCGCACACCAAATTCTTCCCCCTGCGCTTCGATCTCTGCCAAGCCCACCTCACCATCCGCGATCCAATATTTGCGCGTCCAGTCGCCGCCTTTTTTGTCAATGCGGCAGGCTAGTGTGATCTTGTCTTGTTGGTAGGGCAGACCAAAGGGGCGACGGTCACTGCTATGTGGACGTTGGTTATCCACCACGCCGCGCAACCAGCAGAAGTCTTCGCCATTGCGTCGCACATAGCGTTTGTAATCGCGCTTCTTGGAACATTCCAGTGCCAGCAAGGTGCGCATGGCATCCAGCAACGTTGTTTTGCCAGAACCATTGGGGCCGGCAATGGTGATGATGGGCGCATCGAGTGGCAGCTTGAAATTTTGCCAATAGTCCCAGTGGATGGTCTCTAGCTCCAGCAATCTAAACATGGTGAATTTCCTCCAGCGTGACATCGCGCAGGATGCCACGCTGCTTCAGTACATCGGCTAACGCACCATTCAGGATGCGGGGAGCCATCTCGGCATAATCAAAAGCGAGGTCAAGCAAAGGCCCCTCGTGGATAGTTTTATTTTTCAGTTCGATAAAGCCGAGGCGGGTTAATTGCGGCAGGTTGAAATTGATGCGGGTTTTACCACCCAACAACTTGCCAAAATCTTCCAGTAATACGCTTTGTGGAATGCCGCGCGAGGCTTCGTGAGCCTGGGGGGTGAGCTTGACGGTTTCGAACATCTCAGTTTGTTCTTCAGTCTGCTTGGTTTCGCCAGACACCTGTCGTTCGCGTTTGGGCAAAATAATAAGTGCCCACAGAATCACCAGCAAAGCTACGGCATCTTTTGGCAGACCGAGGTTGCTGGCTTGCCAGCTATCGTTTTGTTCGAATACCGCCGCCTCGCATTCGCGTGTGAGAGCGATGCCGACATAGGCGGCAAAAGGATGCGCCAGCAGACGCAGTCCGCTGGCGGCGAGACGCTGTTCAACCTCATCACGAAAACCTGCGTCCACGAGCAGGCGACTTACCACCTTGTCTTCCCGTGGCAGATAGCGCAAAGCCAATAGGCGCGTGATTAAGCGCGCAGCGTGATCTTGATTCATGGTGTTTTCTCCGAGTGCGGTTCGATACGACCCTCGCTCATCCTAGCTACTTCATCACGTGCGATGATTTTGAGTTCTTGGCTTTCATTCCAGCGCAGTTGCAGGGGCAAGTCGGCCAGCGGGGCAAGTTCTGGATCAACATTCTGTTCCCCCAAAAATGAGAGGAGGGAAAGACGATATGAAGCATCGCTGAAATTGCCACCAACGATGCCATCCGCAAGGTTGAGCGGAGCATCCAAATTGGATAGCAAGCGTGTCAATGCAATGAGTTGTGGTGGAGGCTCATGTTGGATGTCTTGCACATATTCCACCTCGGCTGGGGCGGGCATGGCAGAGGTGCGGCGATTGGGTAGTTCGCGCACCACGAATTCTTCGGTGTTATCCAGCATCACATCGGGAAGGATGAAGGTGCATTCTGGCGTGGAAGCAATCTGCCCCGCGCAAAGTTCAATCAATTCATCCACTGTGCGTTGTTTCAACCATGCAGCCAATTCGGAAGAATTTAGACCACCGTTTGATAGATGTACTTGTTGGCGGGAAATCTCGCTTAACTCACGTTGAAATACCGACGACATACGCATGATGCGTGATTGGCGCGAACCAATTTCTTGTGCCAAACGCCAGCTGGCATCGTCGGCGAAACCGTCGGCAGATAGATTGCGCAACACCTCATTGGCTTTTTCCATCCATTGCCATACCGAAGCCAACTTGCTTTGTGCGGCACGCAGGCGGAATTCGGAACCCGAGGTGACGGCTTGTGAAAATTCCTGCTCTAATTCGGCCAGCCGTGCGAGCAGATGCGTCAGTGCTTCGGGCGATAGTTTGCCCACCGCAGCCCCGGCGGCAATTTGTGCGGCAAGAAATCCCAACTCCCCATCTTGTTCGCTGCTGAATGACAGTAAGCTGGAGAGTGAAGAAAGCACCATACGTCCATTAGACGAGAGCTGATAGACGTGACGCTCACTGTCCCACAACAGCAGTTCGTGCTCGCGCAAACGGCTCAAAACGGTGTTGAGTTTGGATTGATTGATGAAGGAAAAGTGACTTTGCAGTTCGCGCGGAGTCCATTCTGGTGCATTGGCGCGTAAGCCAATTTCGCGCAACACCATGAGGCGAATCATGACCTCATCGTCCCCTCCTCTGAACAGCGCGATCATCGCGCCTATCAGGGGCTTGGCTTCAACTAAAGGGAAAAACTGCGGGATGTCGTTTGGTTCGATGCCCTGCGCGAAAAATTCAGTCAGTGAATTTTCGTCACTCCCAGACATTTTTAGACGCCTTGTTTCAAACTGGCTGCGATGAAGTCATCCAAGTCGCCGTCCAACACGGCTTGGGTATTGCCGACTTCGTGGTTGGTACGCAAATCTTTGATGCGCGATTGGTCGAGCACGTAGGAGCGGATCTGATGCCCCCAGCCGATGTCAGATTTGGTATCTTCCAGCGCCTGTTTCTTTTCGTTGCGCTTACGCAGTTCTTCTTCATACATGCGCGACTTCAGCATGGACATGGCTTCGGCGCGGTTTTTGTGCTGTGAGCGGTCGTTCTGGCACTGCACCACGATGTTGGTCGGGATGTGAGTGATACGCACTGCGGAATCGGTTTTGTTGATGTGTTGACCTCCCGCACCAGAAGCGCGATAAGTGTCTATACGCAAGTCTGCAGGGTTGATGTCCACTTGAATGGAATCATCCACTTCAGGATAGACGAACACGCTAGAGAATGAGGTGTGGCGGCGATTACCTGAATCGAATGGGGACTTACGCACCAGGCGATGTACGCCAGTCTCGGTGCGTAGATGCCCGTAGGCATACTCGCCCGTGATCTTGATGGACGCGCCTTTGATACCTGCGACTTCACCATCGGATTGTTCCAACACTTCCACTTGGTAACCTTTGCGTTCTGCATAGCGCAGATACATGCGTAACAGCATCGAGCCCCAGTCTTGCGCTTCCGTTCCTCCCGAACCTGCTTGGATGTCGAGGAAACAGTTGGCAGAATCTAGCTCGCCCGAGAACATGCGACGAAACTCCATTTCGACCACAATTTTTTCGGTCATCTCAATGTCATCGGCGATGCTGAGCAAACTGTCATCATCGTTCTCGGCGAGCGCCATCTCGATGAGTTCGGAATTGTCGTTAAGCGACTGTTCGACTTTCTGTAGATTGAGCACGATGCCTTCTAGCATCTTGCGTTCCTTACCCAACTCTTGGGAGCGTTTGCTGTCCTGCCACACGGCAGGATCTTCAGCTAATACGACGACTTCAGCGAGGCGATCTTGCTTGCCATCGTAGTCAAAGATACCTCCGAAGTTCGAGGTTACGGGTCTGTAAGTCTTGAATCTTGTTGGTGAGGGCGTTGAGTTGTTCTGCTTCCATTGGGGGGGTATTTTTGCGTGTTCGGAAAGGCACGGATTATACACGTACTGCTTAAATTGAATGAGATGGGTGTCTAGCCCTGTTGAGGAGAGGCGTGTTGCACGCCTCTCGCCCATTTCACTGCACGATGTTTTTGCTGCGTAGTGTCTGAATGATTTCGGGAATCACGCCTGGATCGTCGATGGTGGAGGGTACTTGGTACTCTTGGCCGTTGATGATCTTGTTGAGTGTCTTGCGCAAGGTCTTGCCGGAGCGAGTCTTGGGCAGACGTTTCAAGATAACGGTGTCTTTGTAGCAAGTGATAGCACCAATGGCTTCCCTCACCCGATTGACCAGTTCCTTTTGCAGCACGGCATCGTCGATGGTCACGCCAGATTTCAGCACCACCAAGCCCATCGGCACTTGTCCTTTCAGGTCGTCGTCGCGCGCGATGACGGCACATTCCGCAACGGCGGGATGGCCTGCCACCACTTCTTCGATCTCGCCGGTGGAGAGGCGGTGACCGGCCACGTTGATGACATCGTCCACGCGGCCCATCACGAACACATAACCGTCATCGTCGATGTAACCGCCGTCGCCGGTGGTGTAGTAGCCGGGCAGGAATTGCAGATAGCTGTCGCGGAACTTGTTGTCGTCGCCCCACACTTGATTCATACATGAGGGCGGCAGCGGCAATTTGATGGCGATGTAACCTTGTTCGTTGGCGGCCATCTGCTTGCCATTCTCATCGAGGATGCGCACATCGAATCCTGGAGTGGGCAGGGTAGAGGAACCCATCTTCACAGGCTTCGGCTCTACGCCCCATAGATTGGCGGTAATGCCCCAACCTGTTTCTGTCTGCCACCAGTGATCCACCACCGTCTTGCCACTCTTCTCGGTGAGCCATTCTTGTGTCGGGGGATCGAGCCGTTCGCCTGCGGAGAAGATGACTTGTAGCTTGCTCAAATCGTACTGCGCCATCAGCAAAGCATCGGGGTCTTCCTTCTTCACTGCGCGGAACGCAGTGGGGGCAGTGAAGAACGACTTCACTTTGTATTCCGAGATGACGCGCCACAGCGCGCCCGCATCTGGCGTCATGATAGGTTTGCCTTCATAGACAATCGTGGTGCAGCCTTGCAGCAGCGGGCCATAGACGATGTAAGAGTGACCGACCACCCAACCCACGTCCGACGCAGCCCAGAACACATCACCCGCATCCACGTTGTAGATGGCTTTCATGCTGTATTTCAACGCCACCGCATGCCCGCCGTTCTCGCGCACTACACCCTTGGGTTTTCCTGTCGTGCCTGATGTGTAAAGGATGTACAGCGGGTCGCTGCCTTTCACCGGTGTGCAACCCACCGCCTTCGCTTTCGCCAGTAACGTCACCCAGTCATGGTCGCGTCCTGCGGCGAGTGGTGCGTTGCATTGCGGACGTTGCAACACCACGCAGCTTTGTGGTTTGTGCTTCGCCAGTTCGATCGCCTTGTTGAGCAGCGGCATGTATTCGATGACACGCTTGATTTCGATACCGCACGATGCAGTGAGGATGACTTTCGGTGTCGAATCGTCGATGCGCTGTGCCAACTCGGGTGGTGCGAAACCGCCGAACACCACCGAGTGGATCGCGCCCAAGCGCGCTACTGCCAACATAGCGATGACCGCCTCGGGAATCATCGGCATGTAGATGATGACACGGTCGCCCTTGACCACGCCCAAGTCCGCCAGCATGCCCGCCGTGCATGCCACCTCATCGGTCAGCTCTGCGTAGGTGTACTTGCGCTTGGTTTCGGTGACAGGGGAGTCATAGATGATCGCCGTTTGATTTCCGCGACCGTTCTTCACGTGATAGTCCAACGCCATGTAAGCCGTGTTCATCTCGCCGTCGGCGAACCAGTGGCCGATGCCATCTGCATCGGTCGTCAGAATCGTCTGCGGTGCCTTGAACCACTCTAAAGTTTTGGCTTGGTCTCCCCAAAATCCTGCAGGGTCTTTCATCGAACGGTCGTACTCGGTTTGGTAACTCATGTGTTTGACTCCTCTCATTTAGAACCCGCTTCCTGCCTCGCTTCTATGGGGAGGTCAAGAGGGTTTTTTAACAGCCTACAAAACGAATATTTGTTACTTACTAGTCAATTGATGTCAAACCGTGACAATAATTTTGCATCAGTATCTGCCAATACCAGCCCGTTCGTCCTGAGTGCCGCGCCTAGCGCGGTGTATCGAAGGATGGGCGAAGCCCGCTGGTTTGTTGATTCGGCAGCTCCCTCAAGATTGCCACCTTCCCTCGATACGGCTGCGCCTACTCGGGACGAACGGGATGGTGGTTCGGTTCTGGTTTGTCCGTCTTAGAATCAAAAACCGCCTCCGGGAACACGTACCCAGCCTTCCATCAACACGCGCGCACTGCGGCTCATGGTGACTTTCTCGACCTTCCACTCGCCGCCGTTCTTGCTGGCGGCTGCACCGACTCGCAATGTGCCAGAGGGATGTCCAAACTTCACCACATCGCGTGCACCGCCACCCGCAGCCAGATTCACCAGCGTGCCGGGAATCGCGGCGGCTGTGCCGATGGCGACCGCAGCCGTACCCATCATGGCGTGGTGCAGTTTGCCCATTGATAGCGCGCGCACCAACAGATCGACTTCGGCAGCACTGATCTTTTTGCCGCTGGAGGCCACATGGTCAAGCGGTGGCGCGACGAAGGCGACCTTCGGCGTGTGTTGGCGCGTCGCGGCTTCTTCTGGGGTCTTGATCAACCCCATGCGTAACGCGCCCGCCACGCGAATTTTTTCAAAACGCGCCAGCGCTGCCGTGTCGGTGTTGATGGCTTCACGCAGTTCAGTACCGGTGTAACCAATGTCCACAGCGTTCACGAACACGGTCGGAATACCTGCGGTGATCATGGTGGCGGGGAAGCTGCCGACACCGGGCACATCGAGCTGATCGACTAGATTACCTGTCGGGAACAGGCTGCTACCTTCTTCACTGTCATCGGAGGGATCCATGAACTCCAGCACGATCTCGGCTGCTGGGAAGGTCACGCCATCCAGCTCGAAATCGCCAGTCTCCTGTACCTGACCGTTGCTGACCGGCACATGCGCGATGATGGTCTTGCTGATGTTGGCCTGCCAGATGCGCACGGTGCAGATACCCTCTTTAAGGCGCGCGTCGTCGATGTATCCAGCATGGATTGCAAATGCACCCGCACCTGTGGACAGGTTGCCGCAGTTGCCACTCCAGTCCACGAAGTCTTTGTCGATGGAGATTTGGCCGTACAGGTAATCCACGTCATGCCCGGGACGCGTGCTCTTGGACAGGATCACGCACTTGCTGGTGCTGGAGGTCGCACCGCCCATGCCGTCGATCTGCGCGGCATAGGGGTCGGGACTGCCGATTACGCGCTGGAACAATTTGTCACGCGCCTTACCCGGCACTTGCGCGGCTTGCGGCAGGTCTTCCAGCCGGAAGAACACCCCCTTGGAGGTGCCACCGCGCATATAGGTGGCGGGGATTTTGATTTGCGGGGTGTGGGACATTAGAACTCCTCTAACATTCGTCCAAAGCCCTTCTCCCTCTGGGAGAAGGGGTGGGATGAGGGGGTACTTACCTTGCAGCGCGCTGATCTTAAAGTTTCCCTCACCCTAACCCTCTCCCAGTGGGAGAGGGAATTAGGGCGCACGCACGAATTGCTGTGAGTCATCATGCCGCTCCTTCGAGAAAGTCCTGCGCGAAGCGTTGCAGCACACCGCCTGCGTTATAGACGCGCACTTCAGCCGCAGTGTCCAGACGACAGGTGACAGGAATGCGCACCGTCTCACCATTCTTGCGGTGCATGATCACAGTCAGGGTGGCGCGCGGTGCGATGTCGCCTTCTACGTCGTAAGTCTCGCTACCGTCGATGGCGTAGGTCTTGCGCGTCTCGCCCGCCTTGAACTCCAGCGGCAGCACGCCCATGCCGACCAAGTTGGTGCGGTGGATGCGTTCAATGCCTTCGGCCAAGATGGCTTCCACCCCAGCCAGACGCACGCCTTTGGCCGCCCAGTCGCGCGACGAACCTTGGCCGTAATCGGCACCGGCCACGATGATCAGGTTCTGCTTGCGTCCCATGTAGGTCTCGATGGCTTCCCACATGCGCATCACCTTGCCGTCCGGCTCGACGCGGGCGAGCGAACCTTTCTTCACTTCACCATTCACTACAGCCATCTCGTTGACCAACTGCGGATTGGCGAACGTAGCGCGTTGCGCGGTGAGGTGGTCACCACGGTGTGTCGCGTAAGAGTTGAAGTCCTGTTCCGGCAGACCCATCTTTGTCAGATATTCACCCGCAGCAGAGTTGGCCATGATCGCGTTGGAAGGCGACAGGTGGTCAGTGGTTATGTTGTCCGGCAGTACTGCGAGCGGACGCATCCCTTTCATGGTGCGAACACCCGCCAGTGCGCCTTCCCAATACGGCGGACGACGGATGTAGGTGGACTGCGCACGCCAGTCGTACAACGGGCTCTTCGCGGCTTTAATGACGCCCAGATCAAACATCGGGAGGTATATCTGCTTGAACTGTTCCGGCTTCACGCATGCGGCAACGATGGCGTCGATCTCTTCGTCGGAAGGCCAGATGTCTTTCAGCATGATCGGCTTGCCGGACTTGTCGGTGCCCAGTGCATCCTGCTCGATGTCGAGGCGCACCGTACCCGCGATGGCGTATGCAACGATCAGCGGCGGCGAAGCGAGGAACGCTTGCTTCGCATACGGGTGGATACGACCGTCGAAGTTACGGTTGCCCGACAGTACTGCGGTGGCGTACAGGTCGCGGTCTATGATTTCCTGCTGGATCTTCGGATCGAGTGCGCCGGACATGCCGTTACAAGTGGTGCAGGCGAAGCCGACGATACCAAAGCCGAGTTTTTCCATTTCGGTCAGCAGTCCCGCTTCTTTTAGGTACAACTCGGCCACTTTGGAGCCGGGCGCAAAAGAAGTCTTGACCCAAGGCTTGCGCAGCAGTCCCAGTGCGTTGGCTTTCTTCGCCAGCAACGCGGCAGCCACCACGTTGCGCGGGTTGGAGGTATTGGTGCAGGAAGTGATGGCCGCGATGATGACGGCACCATCTGGCATCAGGCCTTGCGCTTCTTCGGTCTTGCCTGATGCCAGTTTGTCTTCGTCAGCGATACCGCGCTCGTGCAGGGCAGACGTCGGCAGACGACGGTGCGGATTGGAGGGTCCCGCCATGTTGCGCACCACGCTGGACAGATCGAAGTTCAGCACGCGCTCGTATTCGGCAGCCGTCATCTGATCCGCCCACAGACCAGTGGTTTTCGCGTAGTTCTCTACGAGGGCGACTTGCTCAGGCTCACGCCCCGTCAATTTCAGATAGGTGAGGGTCTGCGCGTCGATGTAGAACATCGCCGCCGTCGCGCCATATTCTGGGCACATGTTGGAGATGGTCGCGCGGTCGCCGATGGTGAGGCTGTGCGTGCCAGAGCCGAAAAATTCGACCCAGGCGCCGACCACTTTTTCCTTGCGCAAAAATTCGGTCAGCGCCAGCACGATGTCGGTGGCGGTGATGCCGGGCTGACGTTTGCCGACCAGTTTCACGCCGACGATGTCCGGCAGACGCATCATGGAAGGCAGACCCAGCATGACGGTCTCTGCTTCCAGACCGCCGACGCCTATGGCGATCACGCCGAGGGAATCCACGTGCGGCGTGTGCGAGTCAGTCCCCACGCAGGTATCAGGGAAGGCAACACCATCACGCGCTTGGATCACTGGCGACATCTTCTCCAGATTGATCTGATGCATGATGCCGTTGCCCGCAGGGATCACATCCACGTTCTTGAACGCAGTCTTGGTCCACTCGATGAAGTGGAAGCGATCCTCGTTGCGGCGGTCTTCGATCTCGCGGTTCTTGCGGAAGGCATCCTTGTCGAACCCAGCCGCTTCTACTGCCAGCGAGTGGTCAACGATCAGCTGCGTCGGCACGACAGGGTTGACCAATGCTGGGTCTCCACCTTGATCGGCGATCGCGTCACGCAAACCGGCGAGGTCGACCAAGGCGGTCTGGCCGAGGATGTCGTGGCACACGACACGGGCGGGATACCACGGGAAATCGAGGTCGCGCTTGCGCTCGATCAATTGTTTCAGCGCATCGGTCAATTCTCCCGGTTCGCAGCGGCGCACCAGTTGTTCTGCCAACACTTTGGAAGTGTAGGGCAGCTTGGCATAAGCGCCGGGCTGGATGGCTTCGACAGCCGCACAGGTGTCGAAGTAGTCCAGCTTGGTTCCGGGCAAAGGCTTGCGGTATTGGCTATTCATAATGTCTTTCTGACAAAGTCAAAATCAATTTTTGCCACAGAGAACACAGAGTACACAGAGAGGAAAGGTTGAGATCTTCAACGCGTCGTTCTGAATATTGATGCTGTTTTCTCTGTGATCTCTGTGTCCTCTGTGGCTAAATTGTTTTTCGTATCAATCCACATCCACCCGTTCGTCCTGAGTGCCGCGCATAGCGCGGTGTATCGAAGAATGGGCGAAGCCCGCTGGTTTGTTGATTTGGCAATCCATCAAGATTGCCACCTTCCCTCGATACGGCTGCGCCTACTCGGGACGAACGGGGGGCGGTTCGTCCGGTTTAGGGTTTAACGTTTTTCAATCGGTACCCAAGCCAGATTGTCCGGCCCGATGTAGTTCGCACTTGGGCGGATGATCTTGCCGTCGGCGCGTTGTTCCATCACGTGTGCGCCCCAGCCGGTGACGCGCGAGATGACGAACAGCGGCGTGAACATCTCGGTCGGTACGCCCATCTGGTTGTACGACACGGCAGAGAACCAATCCAGATTCGGGAACATCTTCTTCAATTCCCACATCGTCGTTTCCAGACGCGCAGCGATATCGAACATCAGCGTGTTGCCGTTCTCTTTGGACAGACTTTGCGCCACACGTTTGATGACTTCATTGCGTGGGTCGGAGAGGGTGTACACAGGGTGGCCGAAACCGATGACGATCTCTTTGCGTTCCACCCGTGCGCGGATGTCGGCTTCTGCTTCGTCTGCACTCTTGTAACGGCTCTGGATGCGGAAGGCTTCTTCGTTCGCGCCGCCATGTTTAGGGCCACGCAACGCACCGATGGCACCAGTGATGCAAGAGTAGATGTCGGAGTTGGTGCCCGCGATGACACGTGCGGTGAAGGTTGAGGCGTTGAACTCATGCTCGGCATACAGGATGAGCGAGGTGTGCATCGCGCGTACCCAAGATTCCTTCGCGGGCTTGCCGTGCAACAGATGCAAGAAGTGTCCACCGATGGAATCGTCGTCCGTCACCACGTTGATGCGTTTTCCCGAGGTGGTGAAGTGATGCCAATAGACCAGCATCGAACCGAAACTTGCCATCATGCGGTCGATGATCTCTTTGGTTTTTTCTGGATCGTGCTTCTCTGATTCCTGCTCCACCGTGCCGAGCACCGAGCATCCCGTGCGCATCACATCCATCGGGTGTGCGTTGGCAGGCAGCGCTTCCAGTGCTTGCTTCACCGCTGCAGGTAGGTCGCGCAGTGTCTTTAGTTTTGCTTTGTAGGTTTTGAGTTGAGCGGCAGTCGGTAGCGTGCCGTGGATCAGCAAGTGAGCGATCTCTTCAAACTCCGCCTTCTCGGCGAAGTCGAGGATGTCATAGCCGCGATAGTGTAAGTCGTTGCCCGTGCGTCCAACCGTACACACCGCCGTGTTACCCGCGACGGTGCCAGATAGTGCGACAGATTTTTTGGGCTTCGGTAATGTCGTTTCTTCTGCCATGTCATTCTCCTTGAATTGATGTTTATTTCTCGTGTGGCTTAAACCCCCTCCAACTCCCCCTTTTCAGGGGGAGAGCAGAGCCGCTCCTCCCCTGAAAAGGGGAGGCTGGGAGGGGTTTGGGGTTGAAATCACTCAGCACCCTTTTCCGCAAACAGCCTATCCAACTGTTGCTCGAACTCGTGATAGCCGAGATAGTCGTAAAGCTCCATGCGCGGCTGCATGTCGGCGATGACCTTTTGTTGTGAGCCGTCGGCGAGGATGTGTTGATACACGTTCAGCGCCGCCTTGCTCATGGCGCGATAGGCGGAGAGGGGATACAGCACCAACTGCACGCCCACGCTCGACAATTCTTGCGTGTTGAACAGCGGTGTCGCACCGAACTCGGTGATGTTCGCCAACACGGGCACGTGAACCGCTTGGGTGAATTCTTTGTATTGCGTAAGCTGGGTCATCGCCTCGGGGAAGATCATGTCCGCGCCCGCTTCCACGCAGGCCTGGGCGCGCTCGATGGCGGATTGCATGCCTTCCACCGCCAATGCATCGGTGCGCGCCATGATGACGAAGCTGCTATCCACGCGCGCATCCACCGCCGCCTTCACGCGATCCACCATCTCGCTCTGGCTCACGATGGCTTTGTTAGGACGGTGACCGCAACGCTTCTGCATCACTTGGTCTTCGATGTGGAAACCCGCCGCACCGGCTTGCGCCACTTCACGCGTTGCACGCGCGATGTTGAATGCGCCACCCCAGCCTGTATCCACGTCCACCAGCAGCGGCAGGTCGCTTGCAGCAGTGATGCGGCGCGTGTCTTCGCATACGTCATGCAAAGTGGTGATGCCGAGGTCGGGGATGCCCAATGAAGAAGCCGCTACGCCGCCACCTGAAAGGTACAGCGCTTTGTGTCCACTCTTCTGCGCCAGAATGGCGCAGTAGGCGGTGACCGCACCGACCACTTGCAGTGGGGAATTGTCTTGAACGGCTTGGCGCAGTTTGTTGCCGGGGGTGTTTGCTGTTTTGCTCATTTCGGTTTCCTCACGTGATTCAAAATTCCGTCGTTCCTTAATTCAGCCACTTCGTCATTCCGGCGTAGGCCGGAATCCAGTGTTTTTATTGAATAGGCAGTTGGGTTATGTCCGCTTTGCGGAGCGTATTTTTTAGCTGGATTCCGGCCTGCGCCGGAATGACGGCTATGCAAAATCATGCCGCCCCTTCCTCTTTATCGATCATTTCGCTGATGCTCTTCCATGCGCCGTGGATGTGACGACGCATGAGTAGCTCTGCCAGCTCGCCGTCGCGTTGCTCCAATGCGGCGACGATCTGGCGGTGTTGTTGCAATGCAGGTTTGGTACGGGTGGCTTTGCGGCTGGTGCGATAACGGCACATGCGCAGCAGTTGATATTGTTCGCTACCGAGCATCTCCATCAGCATCTGGTTGCGGCTGCCGCGTGCGATCTGAAAATGGAAATCGAGGTCGCCCTCGCTTTGTGAATAGACTTTGCCGCCGACTTTCTTGATCTGCTCTTCGTGGTTGTCGAGCAGCTTGCTCAATTTGGCGATCTCTTCATCTGTCATCTGCGTGGCAGCGAGACGGCAGGCCATGCCTTCCAACGCTTCGCGCACACCATAGATATCGGAGAGGGTCTGACGATCTAGCACCACCACGCGTGTACCAGCGTTGGGGATGCGCGTCACCAGACGCATGCCTTCGAGATGTCGCAGCGCTTCGCGCAACGGACCGCGTCCCATACCGAAGCGCTCTGCCAATTCTGCCTCGTTCAGCTTTTGGCCTTGCGCCAACTCGCCAGTGACGATGCTATGCGCCAGACGATGCGCTGCAACGTCTGCAAGGGTGCCTTGTTCTGGAACTTGGATCAGCATCTGCCCACTCCGATTGTCGACAATCTGGGCGAATCCTAGCACCATAAATCGGAAATGTGGCAATAAATTTTTATTATGTCGACAAAGAGGGGGTGGTGAGCGGGGGGCAAATCCTCATGGCAGTCGGCTAGGTAGGTGATGCATCGCGGAAACATTCCCTCCCCCATGCAGGGGGAGGGGTATACCCGCAAGGGGTGGGCCGTGGTTGTAAGGGGCTAAAGCCCCAACAACACACGCTCGGGTGGGGGTAGAAACCTTGAGTTTTCACCAAGTCAACCCCCATCCTAGCCTTCCACCCGCAAGGAGTACGCCGCCAGACGCTCGACCTACGGTCGGTCTTGGCGCAGCCCCTGCATGGGGGAAGGGACGGTTACAGTTTCTCGCTGAATGGCGGCACACGCCCCACCAACGCCTCGGCCATGATGAGTTCCTCATCCGTATGGTTTAACACGGGCAAACTTCCCACTGGATTGATACTTTGTCCGGGTTGCCCTTTGCCGTAGATCCACTGCCTTGCCATTCACCCAAGCACGACCGCGCAGACGGAACACGGATTTTGTTATCGCCCCTCCTTCCTGCGCGCTGGAAGAGGCTGGGATCAAGCTCAACAGTAAGCCTGCACTGATGGCTTGTAGAAACTGTCTGCGTGGCAGGGTGGTCGTGCTGTTCTCTTTCATTGTCTATCCTTTATGCGTTTTTCAATGAGCGTATCTAAAGTCCAACGGCTGCGGCTAATGACCAGTACCACCGCTAACAGGATGCCCCAATATAAATGTTGGTTGAGACCCGCCTCACTCAATTCGCTGTAATAGGAGA
>JAVHQJ010000092.1:0-17235 GCA_036171075.1 Sideroxydans sp.
TTATCTCAAACTCAAGATAGGTAAAAATATTTAACGGTCTATTATTAATGGTGGGGCATCGCTGAATCGGTTCGAACACAATTCTCCGAAAATCCAGAGTTATTTGAGATAGATGCGGAATTCTTCGAAATGAATCCTCAAATCACGAAAGAATCGTTTGAAGAACATCTCTGGGATATGTACAATTCTTGAGAAAAAACATACCTGAAAAAGCCATTGGTATTCATAAAAGCATCGAATCTTCATAATGCAGTAGAGATAAGAACCATATAGTCATACATAATGGAGTATAGACTTTCTGATTTTACGTTTCCTATAGACACTCAGAACCTGAGCATATCTGAATTAAAAGCCATTCCAGTAAAGAGTTCTACTATTTTCATAGTTTTCTAAAATAACCATATAATATACACGAGTCATCATCTTTTTGATGAATCATAATACATTCACTACTCTCTAACTATTACACTTATGGAAGCAACCGCTACCCAAGCTCCTACTAATTACTTCAGGAAGTGTCCCGTCTGTCATAATCAGATGCAAAATCTTTGGCTCTGTGACTACGACTTCGTGGTCTCTTGTGACTTTTTCAAGGGCTGGCGCTGTAAAAAATGTAAGTCAGAATTCCCAGCAAAGGTTGGGGATAGTCTTGAAAGCTTCGTTCCCAAGAGAAACGAGAAAAAATACCAGGCTATGATTGCTGGTATTCCAAAACTCACCGAGATAAAACCCGAGGAAGAAGAAATCAAATAACAGACAAAGACCCACTTACTCATTTATCATAACACCACCATGAACATATCCGAACCAAGGGCTTGTCCCATTTGCGAATGCAAACTTTTCGTCCTATTCTATGTTGACCCCAAAGAAACTTTTACTCGGTGCTTCGATGGATGGGAATGTCCGAAATGCGGGAGTCGATTCCCAAAAAAGTCCTGAGACCTTCTGGAACTCATGCCAAATGAGTGAGAAGACCCCGATGGATACCTCGACTTGAATGAAGAGGAGGATTCATCTATGACTCAAGCCGAGCCAAGTGAGCTCTGTATCGGAAGCAATGGACAACCGATGCGTCGTATAAAAAGCATCAGTGAGCTTGAGTAAAAATCATAGCACCATTCGCAATAAGGGGAGATTCGACATGAATCTCCCCTTATTTTGTTACATAAAATCCCTTCGCTAACGCGCACTTCCGAGATACCTTATTATCTCGAACATTCCCTCTGTTGTGATGAAACTCTTTCGTCCACCGAACGTCTTCTTTAACTCTTTTTCTGGCATTACCATCACACTTTCGTTGATAATAGGAGTATCGTCCATATTCTTGAGAGTAAGGTCTTTATTATAAGCCTTCTCGACCGTGTTCACGAGACGTCTGAAGTCCGCCAAGCTCATCTTGAGGAAGTCCGCGAACATTTGAGCGTCAACTCCACTGTTACTGAATCACTCCACTCCTCTAACGGCACGATATGGTGTATCGGCTTGTATCTCATTCCAAAGAAAGACCATTCCGTTCTTTTTGTGCTCCTTGCATCGTGCCCTACGTTCCTTCAGTTCTTGGCTCTCGTTGCTGTCAGTGCTTATTTCTTCTGATTCTGGAGCGATAGAACTCGTTTGTTCATCGGCTTTTGGCTTGCGTTTACCTATACTTTCATCCTCTGCCATTGTACGGGATGTGTTCTGGGGCACACCGAGTTCCCCGACCCTGAAAAAGAGTGTTGTTTTCACCACCGTTATATTCGGTCTGCTATCTACGGGGTTCCTACTACCCCAGCGGTCAATCTGAAGTTTCGCTGTCTCACTGAAGCTGATATCTTCTCAAGAAGAACGCATAACCTCACTGAATGGCGTGTCCATCGGTAATATGATGCTATCTATGCCTTTAAGCGTCTCCAGGCTCTCTGTATCTTCTTTGGGACCAAAATACAGGTTCATCTTGATACCGTCTACTATAACGCTCGGGGTATCCATTTCCACTCAACAATCAATCTCACTTTTTTGCATAGAGTCTTGGCTTTGTTCCAAGGAAGTCGATGTATCGGTAGATACAGTTTTTTGAGGTATTTCAGCACAGAATTTTATGCTATGTTCTGCTCCTGTCGGAGTGTTTGTGTCTTCGTGCATAGAGATAGGGGTAAAGATATAATATGCGTGCGAACTCGCCACGCATACCTACTATTATAGTCCCTTTGCGGTAGTCGTGCCACAAAATCCATACGAAATGCTCGCTTCTCTAATTTAAGGCATTTCTCGTTTGATAGACTCCCCGAAATATGTCCATAAACCTCTAATCATTCCTTACTAATAGCGGAAAATTTGATTTTTTTTGAAAATCAATACAATACTCCTGCCAAATAATTTACATAATACATAGGAGTTTTTTGTTCCCTTATGGGTGCATATTCGACGACGAAGGTGGGTGATTATCCAGCTCACGTCTATCGTTGAATAGCTCCATGGGTGTAAATTGTTTGGCGACAACGGATAATCACCCTCTTTTTTTATGTAAATCTTACAGAGGGTGTCATCCGAGACGCCTTTTTTTATTTCCTTTTTTTCATCATATGAATGATACGACTACCATGGATAACTTAAATCCAATAGATACCCCTGCTATTTCGGAGACCAAAGCCCGCTCCGAGTCCGAGAGTAGATGACAGTCCACGACTGTGACCGTGAATACTGAGAGTACCTCCGTATCAATGTTCCTGCTCTGTTTTTTCCTTCCATTCATCGCTCCGATTGTAGCTCTCATCAAGGGGCAATTGGGCTTTCTTGTTGTCATACTGGTTCTTTGGATGGTATCGGCTGTGCTGATGATTATTCCTGTCATTTGATGGCTACTCGTGTTTGTAATCCATCTCATTATATGTTTCAAGGTCGCCAAGATGAAAAGCAAGACCAAGGTCGTTGTGAACAACTCTTAGTAAGCGAAGTTTCTCTACTTATTTTTTTAATCCCCTTGTCAAATGGCAACCAAGAAAAGACCAGCAGCTCGTGCATTCCACTGCTCCTGATGCAAGAAGAAGCGTAAGATGGCGTTCATAGATGAATCTACCTTCTTCGGATGGAAGAAGTACCAATGTCCGTATTGCTGAACCACTAAATCCATAGGGTAGTCATTATCTGTTTCCATTAGCTCAAATCTATGTCTTCTTCGGTATACATACAGAAACACATCACTGCAAATGATGGCACAAACCTCGCCTACCGAGTCTATCCGTGAAAGAGTGGGTTTCCTATGGTCATATTCGTCCATGGACTATTCGGTAGTGCCAAACTCTTTAATCCCATCGCCTCCGTGCTCTCAAAGCGCTGAATTCCCTCGATTGCTATCGATTTACGGGGCTTCGGAGAGAGTGGGCGAGGTAAGATTACCATCGAAGCTTTTTCGGACGATTTGCTCGCTATTCTGGAAGTCGAGAAGCTTGTCTCAGAATGCGAGGGGGGAATACCGATACGCTCGACCGATGGTTCTCGTGGGATATTCGCTCGGAACGCTCGTTACGAGTCTTACGAAGAAGCGTGTCATCGAAAGCGATGGAGGAACTCGGGCAATGATTGGCGGACTACCGATAGACTGAGAGTACCGAGAACGAAATGAAGTCACTCTTTGTCACATCAGTCCTATCATGGCTATCAAAAAACGTCGCTTGCTTCGTCATTTTCTACTCCCCGAGATACAGGAAGTGGACTTCGGTATTCTGTCACACCCCTGGTCATTTATCCACCTCATTTGGGAGATACTGTCCGCTCGAAGGCACATTGACCTTGCTGGATACATTTTCACGGGGCGTTGGGATTTCTGCTTCTACCGTGAATCTTCGCAAGTAGACGATACACCTTACACCGTTCAGGTGTTTGAGGAAGAGAACCACTACCTACTATATCGAGTACCCCAGGCACTTGCGAGTTATCTTCTCCAGATTATCCTCGGAAAGACCAGTAATAGAACTTTTTCAGATAAGAAGAGCCCCGTCCAAGCTTCCTCGGTGGAGGCGTTTAGTATATAACCAACAAGACCAAATGAACTTCGTCCAGCCGATTAGAGATGAGCGCAAAATTACTGCTATCAAGAATATCCTACGTTGAGAGGGGAATGCTCGCGATTTCTTGCTCTTTTCCGCAGGTATCAATTTCTGACTCAGAATCAGCGACTTATTAGGACTCCAAGTGAGTGATGTGTTCGACACAAAGGGGAATATCAAAGAATCATTCGAACTCATCGAGATGAAGACGAAGAAGCGGAATCAAATCGGCATTTCACCGAAGATACGAGAAGCTCTTCAGTGGTATGCTGAAGTTTACCCACGTGTGGTCGAGAATCAGGAGCATTATCTCTTCTTCGCCAAGAAGAAGTTTCCCCAAGGGTCGAGCCATATCGGGCGAAATCAAGCCTGGGTACTCATACAAACATGGTGTCGAGACGTTTGACTGAATGGGTCATACGGTTGACATTCTCTGAGAAAGAGTCTTGGCTATCATTCTTTACGGAATAATATACCACTGGAGCTGATATCTGCGAGATTTAACCATGAAAATTCCAAAACTACGTCTTTGTATCTTTGAATAACGAGGGATGAGACTATGCGGGCATTCGTAGCACTCGACCTGTAATGCCTCCGTGCCCGACAAAGAGAATCGGAATTGATATCTCCGTGAGGATATAAAAAGTGTATCTGTTACATTACTTAATTTACATTATCCATTATCTAATCTCTACACTTATGGCAATCAATTTTAATGGAGGAAACGTCCAGAAATCTATAGAAGGACAATATACGCCTCTAAGCTTACACACCAGTTCCAGCTCCTATGGCTCTGACTCATGAATAGTCGGTTATCTTATGGGTGGAATGTCCGTATTCCTCATAATATCGTACATATTTTTTACACTATTCTTCTCCAAAAAAAGCGCACTTCGGGAGTTCCTTTGGAAATGGATATCCATCTTGTTCGATAAAGGAATGAAGGCTGTAGGAGTCTCCACTGATATCGGACAAAAAGGAGCAGGTGCGCTCTCTTGGGTGGTATGGGTGCCCGCTTGTCTGTTCGGTTTCGTTCTTCTTACTATCCCCTTCGGCATAGCTGCCACGACTGGACTCGGGATTGTCGTCATATTCTTCGTATTTGCGGCATTGGTCTTCCCAAAGCCGTCCATCAATCCTATCTGGTCATTTCCGAAAGCGTACTTGAACCCTGAGCTTGATAGGTTCCTTCGTGATATCGCAACGGAAGCGGGTCTCTCAGACATAGAGTTCCGCATTGACGCTCAGGAGGGATTCAACGCCTATGGCTACATATGCGACTATGCTGACAAGACGCTTCGCTACGTGGTGTTCGGCAAGGATTTGATTGATTTCATACAGGAGTTCGATACTCCCGAGAACCCAGACCTTCTGAGGCGCTCAGCGCTCTCATTCGCGCTCGCACGGGAGCTTAGTCATATCAATGCGGAGGATACGCTCGTAAAGCACAACGCCCTTCGATTCCTCTTTCCTCTCCAGATGATTCATCGGGGATTCAATATGCTGAAGTCCTTATTGTCTGGAACGAACAACCTCTCTTCGAGAAGAGTATCCGAGGATGGTCGCTCGCATATCGGATATACGCTCCTGAAGATATGTATCTCACTCTGGCAAGCGCCGTTCTATGTACTGTTCACGATATCGTTCTTTCCATTCGGTATCCTCTCCAGAAAGATGGAGCTCAGAGCCGACAAGAAAGCGTATGCTCTACTTAAAACGAGCGATACGCTTCGAAAATATGGAATGGATGCCGAAGAGGGTATTCGGTTCTTTCTCCGACACCAGCTTGAGTCCAGGGTAGTATTATTCCGTCCATCTGCATTCGAAGCTTCCATATCAGTAGAGCTCAATCCAGTAGACCGAGGGTACAATCTTGGATTGGATATTCTCGCTCCGAGCACCGCATATTTAGGGTAGTCGGCAACCGAGGAATTTTTGCAAGAATAAGTGCCAAAGAGATTACTTTCTAACTCTATGCCCCCATTATGAAGAATAACCGATACCTCATAGTCCTCGCCTCCGTATGAGGCATACTCTTGCTCTCCTGGAGTAGCATCGGAACCATCTGGGACAGAATCAAGCCTGCCGTTCCTATGACGGAGAAGGGCGTGCCGAGCAAATTCTATTCTGGAGCCAAAGTGCAGGAGACCGACGAAACTGCCGTGATGCAACAATATCAAGAGCCATCAGCCACACCGAATCAGAAGAGCGCCACCGAACAAGCGGTAGCATCAACATGAGCGCTTGCATCGCCATTACCGTCAGATACGAGTTTTCCATCGGAAGCATCCAACTACTCGGAAATTACGAAGAACGGTAAGCGATACATGTTCGCGAATGGAGTATGGCTTGACGAGAGCTCACAAGCATTCATGGATTTGACATATTCGAAGAAGGGTGAATTCTGGAAGAATCCACACTCTCCTTGCTTCAAAAACAAGGATTGCGACCCGAACGACCCGAATCAGACGAAGTCGGTCACGAATGACCCACTCTATCAAGCGCAGATGGTCGGAGGACAGGTGAATCTATCGACCGCGGGCAACTACTGGACTGACCCGCATTCTCCGTGTTACTACGTTCGAGCACCCTGACCGATGTGCGACCCGAGGAATCCGAACGGAGCTCCTCTTGAGAATTAAGAATAAAGGCACCTTCCGAGTGAAGGTGCCTTTATTCTTTTTCGTTGGAGGTAGTCAGTACTACGGATATTCACGATTCAGCGATGCTCGATAGGGAGACTTGCACGGAATCACTCGCTTGCAAAGTGTCAATCCTCGCAAAGAAATTCTGTATATGCTGACGATGGAGAATATCAAGAAGATGTGAATCTCTTCTTCTCGTGTCCTGAAAAATTCTGTCGAGAATTCTTCGCGGATATTGTCACCTTTTTATGGGCATATCACCGAATAATACGACATATGTCTCATAAATTCGGAAACAGGATTACAAGAGCTTGAGTGTTTTGAGTCCCAAGCTTGCATCCCGAGATATTATGGGCAGAATACGGTATTGTGTCATATATCTAAATTTCATCTATCCGTTTCCAAATAGGAGTATTCCATACCTCGGAATCATATATCGTCGATTCCCTTATCTCCCGTGCAGTCATTTCTTCTCGGTAGCGGATATATCCCTGCCCGTTCTCGATACAGAGATAAGCCTTGAGATTCGGGTGATGTACTCTTCCGAACTCTATAGCAGACAGCTCCAATTCTCGCATACTCTTACTTTTGATATAAGAAACATAGAGTGTTATCTCTTTGCCGTGGTAACTGGCATAAATGCCATCGCTTCAAAATATATCTTTGGCATCTTCCCCATAGAGACGATGCTTCCGCCAACTGCCGAAGATGCAGTATCGGATATTCACATCATCAATAACCAGCCAGAGGGCATAGCCGATGAATAGAAATACGGCAAATACGTAGACTACGGAAACAATCGCGTAGCCAAAGAAAAAGGCTCCTCATAAAACTGCTGATATCATAAGCACGGGAAGTTATAAAATAAAGGTGTGCACTTAGTATTATAATACCTTTTACTACCAATAGGTATTTTGGAGATGCTTTTTACTGCTTTTGTAGTAGGTGAAATTCCCAACAAGACCACTCTCTATTTTGAAAAATCAGATGGAACCCTCATTTCTTTGCATAAACAAACCAAATATGGTACACTTCCACATAGTTACTCCGTATTCCGTCTGCATGTGAATGAAGAACTGCTACATAAAATGAACGAATTGGATTCTCTGCTGAGAGAGTCTGTTCTTTTGAGCGTGCAATCTAAAGAGGTATTCAGACGGTGTGCAGGTCAAGTAAAACACGTCGATGAACTCCTTGTGTTCCATCAGATGCTCACTAACCAGAAATGATTCATCATCGACTATTTGAGTGAGTCCCTTCGAAAGAATTCTCTTTGAACCGATGTAATCCTACTCGCCGAAGATATGAGACTGGAGTACCGAAGGAAGCTCAAACAGGAAGAGGAGAAGAACGAGCAGAACAGTAAGTCCGAAGTCCTCGCATTCATGAGGGAATTTCAGATGATGGAAGCCTAAGTGGAAACTCACGCGTTCAACTAAACTCATATTCTCAACTAAAGACTCGAAGATTTCGTATCTAAGGCAAAATCTAAAGAACTCACCACTTTAACTAAATCCATCTTCTCAATTCCATATGGCAAATCCGTACGAATCATCTACACAACAACCGAACATTCCTGATACGCCTGAGCAGGTACAGGAACGAGCTTTATTACGTGAGAAAAATGAGCAGATAGCCTACGAACGCGACCTTGCAACCATCGACACTACCCTTAATAATAATCCCGACAAAGCGACTATTGAACGTATACTGAAACTCATTGTTGAAAAGATGCCCGAGGAACGAGAGAAACTCGAAGGCTTTTCAGTAGGTGCGGATGTCGCATTACTGGAAATGCTCGCAAAATCCGTACCGCTCGACCCAGAAGCATCCGCTCTTCTTGAAAAACGTAAAAAACGGCATCAGGAACTCACTAAGACCTCGGTAGGCACCGATGTACCCGAATCACCAAAAACAAGCACTACAGTCACCTGAAAGTCGAAAGAAACGACCTTGAGTAAGTCACCCGAATACCCTCCAGGAACGAAGATACTCTCCGCCGAACAGATGGCGAAAATGAAGGCGTATGTAAAAGAGTATGCAAGCTTACCGATGGCGACCGCACCGAATGCGAACCGACCACAAGAATCGGTACTGGAAGACCGTAAGAACATCGAAAAGAAAGTTGGACAGGTAAATCTTCTCGTATCGGTTGGAACCGCTTATAGGGACTATCTTTCAAATCTTGAGGCTCATATCCGTTTCAAGAATATCTCCGAGAAGCCGAAACGATACCAGGAGCAAATCCGTGCCATCGACTCGGTGCTCCAGAACCTCGACTCTGAAGCTTCCATGCCAGAACTTCAGAGGATTGAGGCATTAAAAAAGCTCGATATACGCTCGCTTGCCGATAAAGTACTTGTTCCCGAGACAAAACTCTCCACTCTCGGTAGTGGGCTCATGAATCAACCGATGTTTGAGGTTTCCGCCGAAACTGGCGAAAAGTCCATTATGCCGAATATAGTCTCCACTCTCGCCGAGACCGAAGGACGGTATGTACGCATGAAGACGCTCATTACCGAAGGAGCCGATTTCAGCGAAGCATCCGTCCAGAAGAAGAAATACCAAATCCTCGAACTCCTCCGAGCGAATGATTCCCGAGACGACGATAGTCTGCGGCTCAATACGACAGATGCCATAGAGAAACAGACCGAGCGGGATATTCTCAAGAATCCCGAGCTCAGGAAGAACGAAAACATCCGTCAAGCATTTGACACTGTACTCAAGCTCCAGAACGACCCGAAGGCACGGGATGAATTCAAATGACTCATCTTCGGTAAAACCGTCCCCACTGCAAGAATCGTTGATATCTTCCTCCAAGGATACAGCATTGAGCTCCCGAAAGACACACTCAAAGTCCTCAGCAACAAGGCGAACGAGTATCGAGGTGCAGAAGAAGGTATCAATGAGGCAAGAAGGAACGAGATATCCGAAATAATGGACAGACCAGGTGCCTTTCCTCCTGAATTCGTTCGTAAGTTCAAGAATGACCCAGTTGGTACTCTGAAGGAACTCTTCGAATTGGATGCGGTAAGCAACGTACTTTCCCTCGCCAAGCGGGAAATTATCGGAAGTGCTCTCAAATCGGATATAGCACGCGTTCGAGAGCTTAGGAAAACCGACCCAGCCCTGAAACTCTACACGAACTCCCAAGGAATCTCCCATACGGCGGATAGTACGGTAAACGACCGCGTGGATACCTCGCAATTCGCCCTCGAACAGCTCGTATTCATGGTAACCGCCTGATGACTCGGGAATCTCATCGCCCGTGCTCCGCTTTTCGAGAAACCCATAGAGTTTGCCTCGGAATGGGCAGTTTCAAAAGGAGCCTTACTCAAGACTAAAAATTTTGTCGGTGCGGAAAGAATCGGGAATCTCTCTGGAAAGTCCATACAGCTTGCTGGAACGACCATTACCGAATGAGTGCCGTTCGCCCTCATCTACTCTTCCCTGAGCGGACTCGCGAGTAAGGGATACCTCCATGAAGGAACGGCAAGTGCTCTTATGGATAGTGTTGCTTCGGGGAATACACTCAAGGAAAACTCCCGCATCGTCTCCTTTCTCGCGGCTATCAAACTCATGCTCCCCGTCATCTCGAAGGTGCCGAATCCGCAGGCTATTGTGGAATCCATGATTGCCCGTGAATTCCCAGAGCTTGCAACCAGGCTCGGAACCAATCAAGTCTCCGCGAAAGTGCTTGACCTGTCGCGTGCTGGTATACAAATCGGACAGAACGTCACGCTCGATACCGCCGCCCTCGTCGGAGCCGATACGGTGATTCGAGGACTCCGAGAAGAAGACCTTCCCAAGAATACTGATGAGATACCGAATTACCTGACAAAAGAATTCGAAGCCATCATTTTCTACGTAGTAGGGCTCCGCACGCTCACTAACACCCTCCATAGCCCTTCCAGTCCATCGAGCATGCTTCGGGATGCTCAAAAGCAGTTCGAGGTGAACTTCCAGAAGAACGGGGATATTGCCATACGGACGCTTGAAGGAGAAGTGGTTGTCATCAAGAAAGAACTCCGAAATCTCGACCAACAATGAGACCGTCTCCGAGCGAACAAAGGAAAGAGTGCAAACGGGATGGATAGTAAAACTATTGCCACCCAAAAGTGCGAGAAGAAGGCAGAACTCAAAGTGGCTATCGCGAACGTCGATTCCATGAAGCAAGAGCTTGCTGCCAACGAATCACAGAAAACCATCACAGAACAGAAGCAGGAAGATTCTCAGAGACAGTACGAAGACTCGGTAGCTGGAGTTGGTTCGGCAGCAAAGAAAGGGTATCTCCAAAGCACTGCTCCAGACAAGGATTTTTCCAAGACGAGTACCAATCACACGGCTAAAAACGTCAAAAATATCGAAATAGACCCGATGGGCATTAAGCTCAGTGATACCCTGTCCTGATTCTCGCCTACGCTCAATGCAACAGAAATCGGAAAGCAGTTCCTCACACTCCGAGAGGATATGAAAAAAATCGAAAGTCCCGAGCTTCTCCAAATGCAAGCCGAATCGGTCATTCGCGGTGAACTCCAGACGAAATACGACACGATGATGAAAGACTACAAAGAACTCAGTCCCGAAGCTCAGCAAGCAATGAACACATGGAAAGAATCAATAGATTGACAGGCGAGAGACCTTGCAAATGACTTCCAAAATGCCCTCAAGACAAAGCTCGAATGATGAAAAATGAACCAGAAATTTGGAAATCCTGAGTATATGGATAGGATAATGGAAACGTTTGCGAAGGAAGCATCAGAAAGTCTAAAGAAGACAATGAGTAGCCGTATCAACGAAAAGAAGGAAAAAGAAATCGATAAAGTACCTCAAAATTAGTTTTTTAATAAACCAATATGGATATCCATTCTCAACAAATAGCTCCTTCTCAAATAGAAATTAAACAGTCTAACGAGCAGGCAGAAAAACAAGTAGCATCGATACTTATTCCACGTCTTCGGATGAAGGGCAATTCGGAGGAATTTCTAAAAACCAAACTTATTATCAAGCAAGTGGATAAGGGGGTATTTTCTGTTGGAACTACAGAATCTGTAAGTTTCTTTTGTGATGAAAAAGGAGAAGCGATTCTTAAGCTCATTTCCCAGCGAGAAGCATATTATTTCAAACAAGCTGGTTATCTTGCTTGATTTCGTGAGGTTAAGGAGAGCGATGGAAAAACACTTAATTTGTATCATATTCGTGACATCGACAATAAGGGTAATCCATTGTCTTGAGTAAAACCGATAGATAAGTTCTCTCGGGAGTATTATCAGGCATTTATGGATATTGATTTTTATGATGACAGGCTTGTTTTAGAAACATTCAAGAAGCCCGATGCTGTCGAGAAGTCGACTTCAGAAAGTGAGAAGAAATTTACAAAACCCGATACTCAGCTCCTTCTATCGCTTGCAACATCAGTAATGCGTATTAAGGACCTGGTCATACTAAAAAAACAGTGACAAGTTACCGAAAGCGACTACAAATCAGCTCTTGCTATTCTCCAAAAGAACCTCCTGAATACCATTGGCGATTATCGGTTCGAAAGAGTAAATCAGGGTGTAACTCGGGGAGAGCTGGATTTATATCTCAATGATGGACTCATAGATAAGGCACTGCATTCTCGGGCAATACAGAGGCTCGAACAGGTCGAGAAAATCAAGAAGGCTGTAGGCGACAAGCATTCTGAAATTATGAGTGAGACTCAGATTAAAACGGCGGAGCTCATGAACATGAATAATGAAAACGTAGCTTAGTATATCAATCGGAAATTTATATCTACCTAACTTTTATAATTATGAAAAAAATAGCTTCCCTACTGACGTTCCTTTGTGTATTCGTTTCAGTAAGTATTGCCAATGCCTATACTCTAACAGAAAAAGACATCCTGATAGTCCAGAAAGCCACAACAGTAATCGAAAACTACATTCAGAAGAAAGGAGAGTTTTATAGAACCGACGTAATCAAGCAATTACAGGATTTTCGATTGAAAAAATTCAGCAACAACGAGCGACAATCCGCCATAGTCGGAGGGGTTATAGATTCCCTAAAACCGAAGATTGAAGTACCAACATTAGACGCAGGTTCAAAGGTTATTTGCACGGAGCTGGCTCGACAAGGATACTTGCCAAAAGAAATATGGCATGCCGATGAGCTATATGCCGAAAAATACATATGAAAAGGAACTCTGGAAATATATCACTTTTGGGCAAAGCCACTTGTGCAAGTCATGAAGAAATCTCAATTCGTAACCGAAGCGGTAGCGCCGTACGGAATTGCCTGGGCTAACCACATGGCTTACGAGATGGGCATGACACAGAAAGACAATTGGCTCGGATATCATATTTTCAGCACATTGCTTCCGATTCATGAGAAAATTTCCAGTCTTTTCATTTCTGGTGACAACAAAACCGTTCAAATAGAGCCATCTACAGCCTCGCCATCGTTCGTTGATGTTATACGGCTATGTTCGCTATACCTACTACTGATTTTGGTGGTTATTTTGCCTATAGCGATACTCTACGTCGTATTTGTTTTGGTAAAATCACTCTGAAGAACCATTAGGAAATTTATCACGACTCGGATGGCAACTCGGAAAACCCTTACAAAATTCAAATCACAGGTAGGTTAATAGGAGCTTTCCAGCTATTTTGACTCAGAGACGATTGATAAAATTGCGAATTTTCATATAATGTGCGAAATTTTATGTCCAGACAGGTCATATTTTATAGTATAACTGCTTAAAGCACGATAAATTATGAGTAATGACAAATGGAAAAATCCTGAGAACGAAGCTATCTACGTCTCGGAAGAAATAAAAATGAATAAGCCATCAAAGACTAAAGTGCAAGAACTACTTGCTCTTCTTTCTGACGAACGAAAATCCCTAATTCAGATAGATAACGATTGATTGCACAAAACGCTTAATAAATTACGTGCATTGAGGCAACGAATAGTGAGGAGGGGCGATACCTGAGGTTTCTGGGTACTTCTTGTTATATTCCTCCTTGGATGCATCTTCTATATAATAGGGGAAGTGGTATCACGATTATATAGATAATTTTTATTCTTTAAGAGAAAATACGTATGGAACAGGCTGACATCCAAGAAATCGTTCAGGACTTGCAAAATAGTGAGGGTGTCGCGAAAAAGAAAATCTTCACTTATGTCCGAGAAAGCAAGAAAGATGGCTCTGTAAACACCTTTGAAGCACAAATCACTGCGATACATGCGTTTATGAAAAGAATTGGATTAAGCGAATACGAAGAAGTACCAAAAAAAGAAGGAAAAAGTGCCTTCAAGGAAGGGCGACCACAATTTAATGATATGATAGATATTTTAACTAAAGATAGTAAAAAAGGTGATAAGAGAGAGTATATTGGAATCGTTTTCTTTGACGTTTCCAGGATGGCTCGAAACAGTGCTGATTTTTTGAAAATCGAAGAAGTCATTGGGGCTGGATATAAGATATACTCGGTTTCAGAGAATATAATCGACAGTCCAGCATGAAAGTACTTTTTTCGAATGATTCAGATGGAGAGTATCTATTATTCTGACCGCCAGAGCTCCAAATCTCAACGTTACAATCTTACAATTCTTTGCAAAAATGCGTATACACATACTGGATGAGGTGGAATAACCTATGGGTATAACAAGGGTTGAACAAAACCACCTCTCATAACGATACATCCAGTAAATTCTCTTATAGTGAAAGAGATTTTTTTGTTGGCACAACAACAAAAACCTTATTGCGAAATCGAACAAATAATCCAGGATAAGTTTGAAAAAATAGTGCAAAATTACAATCAGAAGAGTTTTGGCATAAAAACCATAAGTGAGCAAATAGATAATGATGATATCGACGATGATGAGAAAGATATAGAAAAATTCATAGCCATGGAGGAGGGAGAAGAAGTGATAGAGAATAATCAATCAATCAAGGCATCCTTACCAAAAAAGAAGCAGATAAGCGATATACTTTTATGAAAGGGACGCATACAATATAATGGCTTTAGAAGATACAAACTCAAAGTAAGTTTCGAAGAGGATATATCGTTATTCACATCCATTATCATGGGGCAAGAAAATGGATGACGCACACCCTTCATTTTATGAGAAGACTATGTTCTGCGAAAAGGAGACCAAATACTAACCTTGGATGTCAGGGAAAAGCTTGTAATCATTGAAAATGACCTCTATCAGGCTGTTACAGGCAAGTTTAGGCGTGAGGTTGATGAGACAATGAAACATATTCAGATATATAAATGACTACTATGGTGTTCTTGTGGGCAACCAATAGTCGGAAAGCTTGAGGCAAAGAATCGTATGTACTACTGATGCAGAAGCATATATCAAAAAGTAGATTTAAAGAATCCAGCCAAATGTCATAGATGAACGAAAATTACCGAAGAAGCCATTGATAGGATTTTTGAGCAAGAGATACTTAAGAAGATATATTGTGGCTATTTAATGTATGACCGTGAAGGACTTTGAAAATGACTGCACTCCAAGAGAATAACTGATATGACTAAGCGCCTAAATAGTCTGAATTCGGCATTGACAATCTTTAAAAAGAAACTCATCTCATGAGAATGAAATGAGATATATCTAAAACAAATAGAAAAGAAGGCGGCGGTAATTCTCGAACTTGAAGACAAAAAAGCTGAGCATATAAAGAAAGCACAAGAAGAAGAATTATATATCTTCGAGAAAATACAAAACTATCTGTATGAGCCGAAAGATATGAAACAGACAATCGCCGAGCTCATTCTGAATGAGATGATACTGGACGAACCTCACGACTGAAAAACTTCAATATACAACAACCCAAAGAATACGCGTCATACTACATTGTATAAGAAAAAAATAATGGGGTGTAAATTAAATCCTTACTTTAATATGCTACATGTACTCGGAGACCTCTACACAAAGGAAGTTGAGTAGGAAAAAGGCTTTTTCCTATGCCCGTATTTCATGAGCACACCATCAAACTGAGCATTCCATAAAGGAACAGCAACATCAGATTAAACGATACGCTAATGAACGGTGAATCTCGATAGAAAAAGAGTTCTCTGAAATATGTTCTGCTTTTCAGACTTGAGGAAAAAAGAAACTCTCTCTTCGAACAGTCTTCTATGAAATGCTCGGAGAACTCAATGATTCCATCGACTACCTTCTTATTTTCAGATACGACAGAGCCATCCGTCTCGATAAGGAATTTGTACTCCTCCAGGATGTGTGTGTAAAATATGGCATCGAGATTTGTTCCATAACGGAATCTTTTGGACAAGAGCAATGACCGATAACGAATTTTTTAGTACGAAATTCTATAAATCTTTCTCAACTCTATTCCGAAGAACTTAGTTTCAAATGTAAACTGGGTATGAGAAGGGCTATGCTTGAAGGGAAGATACCTGGTAGTGGTCTGCCAATTGGATATATAAAGACGTCAAAGAGTTCAGCCATTCACGACCCCATGAATGCTCCAATTATCAAGGAGATATTTCAAATGTATTCCACATGAAAGTATAGTTTTGAGTTTATTGCCACATATTTTTCGCAAAAGTGATTCCGAAATATACGATGAAAACCTTTCAATTATAGGGATATAGAGTATTTATTGGGAAATGAGATGTATACAGGATATAAAACCATATCTTGGAATCTTAAAAAATACGAAATCTCTTACTATGGAGCAAAGAAATCAGGTATTTTCAAAGAAAGATACAAGATGAGTATCGAACCAATTATCTGAGAAGAACTTTTTGAGTTAGTTCAAAAAATACGTTTCACCAAAAATTGTCATAAGAATTGCGATAATACTCAATCTTCACAAAAGAGTAATGTCGGCTACTTTATTTTTTCTCAATCCATACACTGTAAGTGTGGAAGGTCGTATACGGGATACTACAACAAGAAGAAAAAGATAATGTATTATGGATGTAGTCGGTCAATATCGAAATCAAAACCTGAAAAATGCCACGAACCAGCGATTCAAGAATATGAATTATTTAACGAGATATATCTTGACCTTGAAAAGATGTTCCTCAAACCTGCTGAGTTGAGAAAATTAACGGAATGTCTTAATAGACATTCTATAACCCATGAGACTGACTGTGAGAAGAAATTAAAAAATAATCTTAACGAGATAGAGATAATTACAGAGAAACAAACTAATCTCACAGAAAAGTTCGTTGAATGAGTCATTTCCGAAGAAAATTATACACTTTTGAATAAAAAGTATCAAGACCAAAAAATAATGCTTGAAATTTGAAATGAAAGGTTCAAAAAAATAGAGAATCCAGAAACAGAAAATCAGAAAATTTTCACTTACTTTTTATGGACAAATTGGGTTATACAAGAGATTATTAACCATTTTAATGTTTGAGCGGAGCATAATTTTCGAACCAAGCTCAAAATGCTCGGTTCGAACCATATTTTTAGCAACAAAAAACCGCTTACCTTTGCGATAAACGGTCCTCTGAATTTACTTCATTTTAATGATTCTAAAACATGGTGGGCCGGGTAGGGATCGAACCTACGAAGGCGAAGCCAAAGGATTTACA
>JAVHQJ010000093.1:0-107 GCA_036171075.1 Sideroxydans sp.
ATCCGTTTCTGTAGCCGGGTTGAGCTGCCCGCTGAAAGGCGTGCCAGGTGTGATGACCGTGGCTGCCAATATATCCAGCAACCGGAAACCATATGCTCCCGCCGTCG
>JAVHQJ010000093.1:207-3785 GCA_036171075.1 Sideroxydans sp.
GCGCCGGATTGGCCAGCGTGAAACTGTATAAGTCCTTTTCGTTGCTAACACTCAGTGTGCTATCGATTGTCGTTCCCAGTGTCAGCGGTGTCCCAACAACCAATGGAATCACCGGCGTCATGCCGAGAAAATCAACATTAAAACTGTAGTCTGTTACCCCGAGCGAAGAGACAGCACCATCGATCAATAACGTGTAAACACCCGTATAGTTGAGTGTAACGGGTCCTATACCGCTGCCATTGCTCATGATATTCGGGCCAAACACAACATGGCCGAATTGATCAAGCAGACTCCATGACGTACTGCCCCCCGAAAGACTCTGACAACCGAAGGAATATTGTTCGCCCGCATTGGCCGTGAATTGATACAGATCGGTTTCGTTGGCTGGATTGAGTTGACCACTCGCAGCAGTGCCCGGTATGAGTGCAGTGGCTTGTGTCACATCCAGCAGGCGGAAGTTATAATCAGCTGTTGTATCACCTACACCATCCACGACCAGGGTGTAGTCACCCGCAACCAAATCCATAATCGGCAAACCCCGGCTTATTCCCGCGCCGAAGGCTGTCTGTACAATGCCTGCACTACTTATAACGTATGAGGTATTGGAAGACGGGCTTAATGGAGATAAATAAGCGGGACTGATTCCGTCGGTAAGTCCTCCATTAACTGGCGAGGACACAGTAATCAAATCCAGGGCGGAATAATCGCTGTCCTTATAGAAAGTTATTTCGTAAATTAATGGGGTTGCACCAACAGAACTACCATAGTCATAACCTTCCACTCTGATCTTGAAGGAATTAGCTGTTTCCAGCTTATATAACTTGGTCAGCATTCTATCGCCCGTGCAAATATGAATACCGGGAAACGCTGGGTTTGTTGAAGAAACCGCTCTATTTATCGAGGAACCACCGCCAAAAGTTATGTACCCATTTGTTCCCACATTCAGGGATGAATAATTCTGCCCAAGAAATGAAACATTAAAGGGCAAGGCCATGTTGAAGTATGTATCGTCCGAGTTTCCGTTGTACACCAGAGCCATTCCACTGGATCCAATAGCGCGAGGCTCGGCGCCAATAAAATTGCTACTAATCACATTGCCGCGCGGTCCGGTGAGCGACCAATTCAAATTGCTATTGTTGGTCAACGAATCGAAGTACAGTTGACTAGCCTGGTTCAGTGTAAAATTGTAACTGTCTTGTTGCCCGGCAGATGCAATCGCCCCGCTGGTCGTCGCACCAAGCGTCAATGCAGCAACATCGTCAACCACCTTTTGCACGTTGAAGGTGTAGTCCAATACCACCGTTGAATTGTATGGTCCTTCAACCAGCAACGTGTAGTTACCGCTGTAAGCCAGCGTCTGCACATCCACATCGGCCATGCTGACGGGTCCGAACACCACGCGACCATAGGGATCCAGCAGACGCCAGAAGGACGTATTGCTGCTGACTGTTTGCAAGTCGAAATAGAATTTATCTCCCGCTGTTGCATTGAACGTGTAGCTATCCGTTTCGCTACCGGGATTAAGTTGACCTGTCACCACAGTGCCGGGTGTAATGACCGTGGCTGCCAATATATCCAGCAACCGGAAACCATATGCTCCCGCCGTCGCCCCGGTGATCGTCAACACGTAATCGCCTGCCGCAAGATCAAGCAGCGGACTGTTTGTCAGGCTGTTCGAATCGCTAGCTGAAAAGCTGCGGGAACTGACAACCTGACCACGAGGGCCACTCAGACTCCAGTTGCAATTGCCAAGATTCGTTAATACATCAAAGTACAACTGCGCCGGATTGGCCAGCGTGAAACTGTATAAGTCCTTTTCGTTGCTAACACTCAGCGTGCTATCGATTGTCGTTCCCAGTGTCAGCGGTGTCCCTAACTTCGATGCAACACCGCGAAAATCGATGTTAAAACTGTAATCGAATAACGCGCCACTTGCCTCCACAGCCCCCTCAATCAACAGAATGTAATCGCCAGTGTAGGTCAGCGTCTGTACAGAGGCTATATCCACAAAGCTGCTCGGACCGAATACCACGCGACCATAGGGATCCAACAAACGCCAGTACGCGGCACTGCCGACACTCGCACTGATTTGATCAAAAAAGTATTGATCGTCCGCATGTGCGGCAAAGCGATAAATGTCAGTTGCGTTGAACGAATTGAGTTGACCTGTCACAGGCGCAGAGGGAGTAATTATGGGCGCAGAGGCCAGATCAAGCAGGCGGAATGCATAACTACCCATGGCATCACCCACGGCATCAATGATGAGTGTGTAGTCTCCCGCTACCAAATCCAAAAATGGGTTTCCCCCCAGTTGTGCAGAATCACTTTGCGTGAAATTACGTGCGTTGATGACTTCGCCGCGCGGACCGAGTAGGCTCCAGTTGAAGTTGCTGTTGTTGGTCAGGCTATCAAAGTACAGCTGTGATGCATTGGTCAGAGTAAAAGTGTAACGATCTTGTTGTCCAACTGTGTTGATCGCTCCGTTCGTGGTCGTGTCGAGCGTCAGTACCGCAACATCGTCCACTATTTTTTGTACATTGAAAGTGTAATTCGTCGCGGTTACTGAGCCGATCTGCCCTTCAACCAGCAGCGTGTAGGTGCCGCTCTGAGACAGTGTCATGACATTCAGGTCACCATTTGGCATGTAATTTGGCCCAAATATTAATTGCCCATTTGGATCCAGCAGGCGCCAGTAAGCACCACTACCCGTAGAACTCTGCAAATCGAAGTAAAACTTTTCACCCGCAGTGACATTAAATTTGTATGCGTCTGTTTCTTTACCTGTGACAAGCTGTCCAGTCACTGCTGTTCCGGGAATAATCTCTGGTGCGCTCTGCAAGTCCAGCAAGCAGAATTGATACGCGCCAGTGTTATCCAGATTTGCATCTACTGTGAGAGTGTAATCGCCGACAGTTAAGCCCAGTACAGGCGAACCGGATAAATTAACGGAATCACTGGAAGTAAAACTGCGGGAATTTACGATTGCCCCCTGCGGGCCAGACAAACTCCAGTTGAGATTTGGATTGTTTGTCAATGAATCAAACACAACTTTGACATCGGAAGCGACAGTGAAGACATACTGATCCACTTCCCCTGGCGCATCAATCGAACCATTGATTGCGATCGGTACATCTCCCGCCATCAGCACCCGTGGTTCGATTGATTCAAAGCTAATAGATTTGTGATATACAGCAGCGCTTTGATGTTTATCAATCTGTCCGCGAAACCTCCGCAGCATACCGAGTAAAAGTTGACTCATTTTTTAACTCCCAGTTCGCTTCAATATTTAACAGCTATTCGTGCTACTCAAATGTTTTTCTATTCTTTTTCTCGAAATACAATCAACGTTTCAATCTATGGGCCAAGTACACTTGATGTAATGGCACAGAATTTCGTTTCGTAATCGAGTCGTCGAAAATTTTTTGATGGAAAAATTTTACAGATTGAAATTTGGCTGATGAGGGGTAAAGCGAAAGTTACTGATAGCCATGTGGTGCAGCGTCGGATTTGGGACTTGCGAGATTTGAGGTAAGTAATTTCATACTTGGGCCATTCTGATCTTTGAAGTGAATGGTGAC
>JAVHQJ010000094.1:0-3752 GCA_036171075.1 Sideroxydans sp.
ATTCTTTTAACTCGCGGGGCCTTTTTCCTTTTTGATATGTGCTTAAGGTTCCAAGGTCGTAAGAACCTTTCGCGGTCAACCTGCTGGATCATGCTGATGTCATGAAACCATAAGCTTCATACACATAATTCCGGATCTGCTAGTACACTCATTACAGAGACGGTTGTTGGGAAAGTGTTTCGACACCCCTTGACCACTCTGCAAAGGATTTGTCCACGAGTCTGCCAATGCCTTCTTTAGAAAGATGAGCCGCTGTCTTGGCCAAGCGACTCCTGAATTCCGGGGATGCGACAAATTCTTTCAATAGTTGAGGCGACTTACTGATGGCATGTCCTATTGGTAATGTGACTCTGTCTGATATCGCAGATGAAATGGTTTTCCCGTTTAGCGAAGGATATTTCACTACACTGAATGCGATGAGCTGAATAGAATTGAGTAGTGCACTCCGCTCCACTTCCTCCAGGTGCAATTCACTGTCATTAGAATCGACGATGTAGTCGAGGCCTATATACATGGAGCTGATCACTACAGAAGCTGTAGGGCCGACCATGACATCTACACCAAGCTTGACAAAGAATTCGCTCAAATCCTTGACGGTTTGCGCATAGACCTTTGCGATATCAATGTCTCCAATATAAATAGCATAAGCACCTTTATCGCTTTGCTGGAATTGCCGGAGATATTTCTCAGCGGAATCCATATATCTGGTTGCCGCTCGGGGTGACTTGGTTTGAATGGCACGCTCAGCTAGCCCTAGGGCCATGATAGCCATGCTGCGAAATTGTGATGAAGCGAGATAAAATTCCTCGTACATGGAGCGCATTCCCTCAATGCCCAGTGTCTTATTAAGTCGATCCGACCAATCCAACGCTATAGTTGCAATGATGCTTCCTGCCGATCCAACATCGTAGTAAAGATACTTGGGTGGCTCGGGAAGTAATTGTTTCAGTGCGTCAAGACGTTTGGCCAGCTTAGCAAGCTCCTGCTCTTGCTCAGAACCGCTTTTTGTTCCCATGCCAGTGGCGGCCAAGTTGCCAATATCCTTCGTTGACACCTTTCTAGTGAGTGGGTCGAGATGCAAGCGATAGGATCTGCTGTATCGTCCATCACAAGCAGGTTGGCTCGTGTCGCAACCAACATATACGTTGACAAGAAACCCGACGTCTTTTCGGACAAGACTTTCAATATCTATTAACTGTCTTTCGTTGGGGCCGGCAAGCTGGATGGGCACACGCTTGGATACGCCTGATTTGAGGTCCACAAGAATCAACCCGCCATCCGTGAGAAGACCGTCTCGGTCTCCGGTACTAGGATCTAGGTAGAGAAGAGCGTAATCGGTGC
The DNA here is from genome assembly GCA_036171075.1 of Sideroxydans sp. Lineage (GTDB taxonomy): Bacteria > Pseudomonadota > Gammaproteobacteria > Burkholderiales > Gallionellaceae > Sideroxyarcus. The sequence goes on from JAVHQJ010000094.1 coordinate 1,342, forward strand.
CGATATATGGGGCAGTGCGACGACCCGGCCAATAATCCGCCACCCGTTTGCAGCCAGCAGCGTCACAATTGCCATTGCTTGCGGTCAGTAGGCTACAGCCCTCGTTAATTCTCGGTATGTTGGTTTGTGGATGGACGTTAATTTCAGTGCGATAGCAGGTTATCAGCAGTTGAGGCGGCCACGCGGACACCAAAAGTGTGTGGGTCCCTGGCATGAAGCTTCTCGATAGTGCGTTGCCTTTGTGTAAGAGACGGTTATCCTCGGTGAACGTAAACCCCAGCTTGGTATCGCCCTTCCTAAGAACCAGCCAATCGGCCTCCGGCTCATACTGAGCGTAACGATTTTGATGGATGAATGGTTCACTTCTTACCCATCCTCTCTTTCCAGAAGCGTTTTCTACAAGCAACCACCATTTGTATTCTGCTTCCTGGCCTGTTTCCTCAAGACACCCTTTGGGGCCACACCACCCCAAGCACTCGATATCAAAATATCGCCCCTTGTACCAGGCTCTCTCAAACCCCTCCCCTACATATCTCAAGATTAATACCTTGTCTCCCGGTGAAACAGTGATGCTCTCATCAAGCTGGCAGCGTTGTCGGACATTCAGGACACCTGGCTTGGTTGTAATTACCAGACCGTCACTCGCATAAAGCCGCTCATTTTTATGCACTTGATACGTTACCTTGGCGCTTGCGCTGTACGTCGCCCGTGCCTCAGTATCCTGCATGGCGATAAGCTCAATACCTAGACTACATGCCTCACCAATGCATGCACCCCGCTCAATATGTGGGAACGATAGAGCGCCCTCTCCATAGGCTAATGGAATGCCACAGAAAGTAAATAACAACGCCACTAACTGTAGAGTAGTCATCTGGGCATGGCTAAACATGATCAAATACCCCTGATATTCCGGATATTGACAGAACAAGCCAATGTCGGCGAACCCTAAGCCAATAGTCTTGTTTCACCGATTTCTACGAACAAAATACGAATCGCCCATATTCAACGTCACTTCCGTTTACGGCTGGGCTTGGCTACTGTGCTCTTAGAAAACGCCGGTTGGCTTGGGGTAATGATTGACCGGCTTGGTGGCGCCGAAAACAACACTGACTCATCGTACCCAGCCTCCTTCGCCACCCCCCTGAACACACTCGCGGCATCTGTGCCATAGCTGTTTTCAAAGGACTCCCGCACGATGGCCAGATTGCCCGCCAAGCCTGGGTTGACCTCTTGCAGGGCGGTCTTGCTACGCCTGAGAATGTCGATGAGCTCGTCCCTGCGTACAAGGTTGTGGCTAAACCTTTTTCCCCATTCATCCCCCATGACCTTGAAGGTTTGCCGATAGACCTCGGTTTTCAGGACGGCGGTTGATGGAATGTTCAAGACGGCCACTGTTTTTCTGGCATCAAGAAACAGCGTGGTCCCCCCTTCGGACGTTTGGGTGACGAAGCCACCAGCCCTCAAGTCGGCCTGGGTCTTTTGATACTTGGTGTCGTAGACCTTCTCGAAATTGCCGATGAACCGTTCGCGGTCCGCCTGTGAGCCTTCGGATATCAGTGTCACGAATACGTTGATCGCCCGACCGAGCCCCTCCGCCCAGCTTTTCTCAAAGGCGTTCACGACGGTGACGAAGTTGCCGGCACTGTCACCCCCGATTTTCGCAGCGGCTTCGGTCAGATAGGGCCCGAGCACGAGGTCGGCAGTACGGTCCTGATAACCAAGCCGGTACCCTTTCTTGAAAGCTTCCTTGAGGTCGCCGTGAACCCAGAAGAAATCGAGTCCGCCTTCCGCGGGATCGATCAGTGAGTCGACGAACGGGGTATCGGAGACGTTGCCTGGCTGTAACCCATTCTTGCGATGGCGCTCGCCCCACCACTTACCGGCTTCTTCATAACCGATGGTGTCTTTCTTGGAAAGCCGGTAGGCGTCTCGCTTCGAGGATGTGGATGTAAAGATGTCGTCGAACAGACCCGCTTGCGCCGGGACGGAGCAAGCCAGGGCGAGGCCCAAGACGGCACTTCTCATTACTTGTTGCAACGGCTTTTTGATAATGGTCATGTCAACTCCCCCTAGGTAACCATACCCACAGCAGATTTATTGTTATTGTCATTCTAGGCCAACAGAGGTGGCCCTGTAAATTCGGAGCCTTGTCCAATGACAGATGAGCCTGAACGATAGGGTGTGTTTCCAGCGTGAGATGAGCCTGGAGGGGCGGAAGTTGGGATCATGGAGGCATGATCGTGACTTTACATACCCAAGGACTACAGACGTTGGCACAGGTGCGAGCCTTTGTGTCGGGCAACGAGCCCATCTCGTTCGCGTTGGAGGATCGCGGCAAAGCCTATGACTGGATGGTCAGGCGAATAACTAATTCAGTGTATTGACTCAACACGCTATCTGTCGTCAGCAGG
>JAVHQJ010000095.1:0-3730 GCA_036171075.1 Sideroxydans sp.
TCACGGTGGAAATACACACCTTCGTTCAGGCTCATCTGTCATTGGACAAGGCTCACAAATCGCATAACGACGGCTTAATGGTATGATGCGCCCCGGGTTTTTTGGGATAAGGTCAGTGCAGTAGGCTGCTTCTGCATCTTAAAGTTAAACTCTTGTGAACGAGTTACGTCATCTATTCGTTACTGCTCACGCTTCACCTCACCATCAATCAAGGAGATTATTTTGAACACAACAACCCGTAATTCTGTATTGAGCATTTTGGCTCTGGTTAGCTTATTTACATTGAGTGGCTGCTTTGAGTCCAAGCCCAGCAGCGAAGAAGTAGCGGCACAAGTTAAAGCCGCTCTGGATGCTGAAAAAGCAAAAGAAGCGGCTGCGGCTGCGGCTGCTGCGCCTGTTATCGCTTCTGCCCCCGTTGCAGCGCCCGTCGCTGCACCCGCACCCGCTCCAGTAGCTGCACCCAAACCCGTTGCAAAACCAAAACCCGTTGCAAAGCCTGTTGCTGCAGCTCCCGTTGCAGCGCCTGCGCCCGTTGTTAAAGCAATCTGCGCTAACTGCGGCACTGTTTCAGCCATCAATGTCATTGAACAAGCAGGCAAAGGTTCTGGCTTGGGCGCAGTTGCAGGCGGTGTTGCCGGTGGTTTGTTAGGCAACCAAGTGGGTCATGGCACAGGTAAAGATGTGGCTACTTTGGTCGGAGCAGTGGGCGGCGCGATTGCTGGTCACAAAATTGAACAAGCGGCTAAAAAGACCATGGTATATGACGTAGCTGTGCGTTTTGAAAATGGCGAAGAGCATATCTATCGCCATACAACTAATCCTGGCGTAGCTGTTGGCGACAAAGTAAAAGTTGAAAACGAGCTGGTTGTAAAACAGTAATTTCGTTACCACTCGTCAAATAAGAAGGGGGCTCATCAGCCCCCTTTTTTATTGCCTCGATTTATGCGCACGCTTTAAGACTGGCTCACATAACGGCAGTTGGTTTCGCGTACCCACAGCGTAGCGATAAATCCAAGCACTGAGAAGCACATCAAAATAACCATCCCTAATTGATAATCAGGCAGCCCCAGCGGGCTTGTAGACGTCTGCGCATGGCTGTGATCAATCGCCCAGCCCACCAAGGGCTGCAAGATAGCAGTCCCCAAAAATCCACCCACATTCACCACGCTAGTGGACATCCCAGATAAGGCAGGCGGGTTCACTTCTTTGGCACACGCCCAACTCAAGGTAAAGCTGGGCGCACACAAGCCCATCACAAAAAATAGTGTGTAGCTCACACCTTCACTCATCGGCAAACCCAACAACAGCGGTAACCAGCACAGGCTGTACAAAAACGCGCCCGCCATCATCAACGGCTTGCGCTTGCCCATCCAATCTGAAAGTGTGCCGATAAAAAAAGCGCCTAGCGCAAACCCAAGCAACAGTAACGTCGTGTGATACGACGCCACAGCTCGTGGCATACCATAAACATCGCGCAGAAATGGCACAGCCCACAATCCCGCAAATGCAAACAATGATCCCGCCAAGCCTAAATTCACCCACAGTCCCGGCCACGTCGCTCGATTTTTCAAGACCATAAACAGACCGTCATACCAGTGTCCTTGATGCAAGGGATGCGCCTCTTTGCCCTCCAATTCACGCATCGAAGGCAGTCCCGCTTCACGCGGCTGATTACGTACCAAGCCCCATGCCATTACTGCCAACAACAAAGACAACACCCCTACCGCAACAAAAATAATACGCCATGACACCAACCCCAATACCCACGCCAATGGCGCAGCTGCCAACAGTGACCCCATATTGCCAAGCAAAATTGAAGCCCCTGTCATACTCGCAAAATGCCGATCTTGAAACCAAGAGGCATTCAATTTCAGCAGAGAAATAAACGTAACAGATACGCCCAATCCCACTAGCAGCCTGCCGATTGAAGCGCCCCACAAAGTATCTGCCAATCCAAACAGGATTGACCCCACCCCCGCCACCACGCCCCCCATCGTCACCACGCGTCGCGCCCCCAAGGTATCCACGAGCACCCCTGTCGGAATCTGCATCAACATGTAGATGTAAAAATAAGTGGCAGCTAACCCGCCCAATTGAGCGCCGCTAGCTTGAAAGGTTTGCTGAAGATCGCCGGCGATAGCGGCAGGGGCAAAACGATGAAAGAAGGAAAGCACATACGCCAATCCCACTACGCCAAAAGCCGTCCAGCGCAAGCGCGCGAGACGGCTTTTTTGATGAACGTTCAACACAGGAATGGGTTAAAACGTACTAGCGATGCAGCTCATTCAATTGCTTTGCAATCACGTCGTGGCTTAACCACAGCACAGGCCCTGCGGGATTAGATGTTTCGTGGAACATCAACGGGCCCGTACCTTCCAGCACCAGCGCGCTCAACACATCGGTCACCAAGGCATCACGGCTCTTATGCATTTTGGTAATGTCGTCCGAAGTGCCAATCATCACATCCGCCAACTCGGCTGAATTAGGCATGGGCCATGCTGCAAAATTACGGAAGCCTTGCATCACCTCACTCGCGTTGTACGCGTCAATAGTGCTTAACAACCCTTCCAACGTTTGCCCTTCTTGCAACACATCGCGACACGCTTGCCACTGCGCTTCGGCCCACGCCCCCCCTTGTTCTTTTTTCAGTGCCTTAAGCAAAGGGAAAAGCGACAACTCCACGCCCACAAAAATATCCGATGAGTTGGTGCGAATTTCAGGGCAGTTATAGCAAGTTGCCTTAACCCCCTTCTGCCACGCCGCTTGCGCAACTTGCTCCAAACGCATTTTGGCTTTGCCTTGGGTATAGCTGGTATAGGTTTGCCATTGGTACTGGTCGTCAATCAAAATTTCCGTACCGTGGTAACCGTAGGCGGTATAACGCACTTGCCCACCCGTCTTTTCCAAACGCGCGCGAATAGCTGCGCTACCGTCGATTAAATGTTGAAAAGTATTCGCCGTCACTTCGTCAAAATTCATCAGAATCAACTTGCCCAAGTCACTATTCAACAAAGCACTGGAAGACAAGAAACGCTCGCCGCGCCCTTTATAAACACGATTCGCAATCGCCAAAAAAACCTTCACTTTAGGAATGCCTCCCGCCATGGTGTGCGCGAAAAATGCATTTGCACCATCGGGAATCATGCCGTCCAATTCCTGCATCACTTTAGCCACCGAGTCTTTGAAACGCTGAACACCCACCGTGCGACATTTTTCGATATGCGCCCAATCCAGCTTATCTTCTTGCCAACTCTTCAGCGTCATGTCAGCCAACATATCGGTTGGTGTGGGAGTACCTGCGGGCGCATCCAAATCAAAACCCGCCATCAGCGGCACATTGATAATGCGTCCACCTAAATTCGCTTCCGCTGTGGCATGTTCTTCTGCGGTCAAGGCACGCAAAGCGTTGTTCTCATCACGCCGCCCTACCGTCACCCCCACAATTGTCATGCCCGCTTTGCGTGCCTCATTGACTAAACCGTTGGCATAACCTCGACCAAACAGTTCACCAAATAACACGAAGACATCGCCCTTGCGAAAGATGTTGGAATGAGGCACAGCGCGTAAAGGAATAGGTGATTTCATAAAACGACTCCTGATGATTAAAAAGTGTGCGGACGGCACACTCGACTGACAATTTACAAGGGCGCAATTGTACCGAACGTGGCGCTTAAACGGGCAGTATCCGCACTTAAAACATGTGTTTTCGTGCTTCATTTGCCTTATCTAG
>JAVHQJ010000096.1:0-16912 GCA_036171075.1 Sideroxydans sp.
CAGCGGACTCTTAATCCGTTTGTCGCAGGTTCGATCCCCGCACGACCCACCATAAAGACAATGACTTAGGCGTAAAACCCTAAGTCATTTTTCTTTTCTACCTCCCTACCGTGCCGTTACCGTGCCGTTAATGACCGAGCTAGGGCGCCCTTCTAGTTGCCAAAACCAATGACAACGAACAGAAATAACTAACAAGATTCTATAAATCACCTTCTGGAATAAAACATTCGAATGTGAAGTAGGTGTTATTTGAAAAATAATAATAACTATTGACTTTCTGTTTTTCCAAAAATAAATAACCAATATAATCAACCTGTTATTGAGTTGCGCCAAGTCAAAAGTCAAGGTTTATTTTTCAAAAAGTATTTACTATTCAATAGGTTGCAATAATAATTGCTTGCATAAAACGCAAAAACCATAAAAATGGCCTTCATCAACTCAGTTAGCGAGTTTAACCAAGGAGGGTTTTTATGGCCGCTTCACTCATACGGATCAGTGCTGTTTGTAACAAAACTGCACTTTCGCGATCCACGATTTATTCACTTATTTCCCAAGGGCAATTCCCCCGATCGGTGCGTCTCACCCAAAGGCGTGTGGCATGGCTGTCAACTGACATTGATTTGTGGATAAAAGGGAGGAGTCAATAATGATAACTATTCGTGATAGGGAAAAATATTCTCTGCAAGAGGCAGCAGGATTGCTTGGGATATCGGAAAACGCATGTCGCTTGAGAATAGTTCGGGGAACTATGCCTGTAGAAATTCAAAAGTTTGGAGGTAGAGTTTTCGTAGATAAGTGTGAGATAGAAAAATTCGAAAGCAATGGCGGATGGGATACCTTCAATACATTTGCTAAAGAAATGTAGAACGACAAGATAGCCATGCCTATTTCGAACATTGAATACAAGTTTCCCCCACGACTCGACATCGCTCGATGCTTCGATGAGAAGCCAATGCCGCTTGACTTCGTGGTCACTGGATTTGTTGTCGGAACCGTTGGGTTGCTCACCAGCCCGGGTGGCGCGGGAAAGAGCATGCTTGCTCTGCAAATCGCGATAGCTATTGCAACCGGTCGCGACGATTTAAATCTTGGTGTTAGAGAAACTGGAAGCGTTTTGTTTCTTGCAGGTGAGGATCCAGCCAATATTATTCATCAGCGATTGCATGATTTATCACTTCATTTCAGCACTGATGAGCGTCTCAAAATATCGTCGCGATGTGACATAAGAGCCACTTTAGGAGTGGACACGAACATCATGACAGACAGATGGTTCGCTTGGATCAAAGACCTAGCAAAAGGACGTCGACTAGTCGTCATCGATACTCTGAGTCGATTCCACCGCCTCAACGAAAACGATGCCCGAGATGCCAAGGCAATCATGGCTAAGCTAGAGATGATCTCGGCAGAATTGAATACATCAATCCTCGTCTTGCACCATGTGAGCAAAGCCTCGGCGATGAATGGTGAAGGTGATGCCCAACAGGCAGCCCGTGGATCATCTGTTTTTGTGGACAACGCGCGATGGGCTTCATTCCTGTCCGGCATGACACCAAAGGAAGCGAAGGATAAAAAAATCGATGAATCGAATCGACGCAAGTACGTGCGCTGGAATATCAGTAAGCAAAATTATGGAGCACCAATATTAGACAAGTGGTTTGAGCGCTCAAATGGTGGTGTGCTTATACCTGCCTCATTCCAGTCAGTCAGTGAAAAGTCAGAAACATACGCACGGCAGAGCCAATCCTTGAAGGCGATGGTTGCTCCGAATGATGACTTCTATTGAGCGGTTACCCACATCTACTGCAACACCAATACGGCTGTGCGCGTACCAGCCTACTCGTCGACCTATACAGGCTATCCGAAATATTGAAATAGTCTACGGCACACTGACCATCGATGGCAGGCTAGGGCAGGCGCACGCAGATCTGATGGACTGTGTGATGTTCCTTTGCGACAAACACAGAATACATAATGATCGACTTGAAGTAATTGTTGACCCATATCGAATCAGAAAAGCGCTTGGAACTGCCAATCAATATTCTGCTGACCAACTGGCTAAACTTCAGCGCGATCTACTACAAACGATACTAACGATTGAAACACCTAGGCTCAAAATTAGCGGGCACATCATTGATCAGTTCATTCAGTCGAAGCAACTCAAGGCAGATAGGCGGAGTTGGTCATCAGGTCAGCGTCATCTCCAAGTGTGGGTGTTTAGCCAACAGTGGACCCTGTTGATGAAGCAAGACATCTCCCGATACTACAACCCCATACCTCTATGCAGGATCGATTCCGGCAGCGTGGCTGCGATCGCAAGACACATCCTCACGCACCAATACCAACCGAACGGTGGTTGGCGGTTGGACGGTTTAATCGATGCGACAGGTATCACCCGACAATTGTCAAAAGTTCGTAACGAACTGGATGAAAACGCAGGTGCACTAAATGAACTAGGCATTCAATTTCGTGATGATCGACTCAGTTTAGCCACACCCGCCCGATTGATAGCCACACCCGCCCGACAAATCAATAGATTTAGCCACACCCGCCCGGAAAAATGACATTCCTTCAGGTTTCTCAGGTCTTTACAGAAGACCTGAGAAACCAAGACCAAGAGAAAGAGCATTGGCACTCGGTGTGCCAACACAAATACACAAGAACACGCCCCCCCCATGGGGGATAGACGGAGGCAAGACCATGACAACCAAACCGCACTTCCGCAAGCCAGACCAACAAAGAACGGAAATGCTGGAGTGGTTGGTAGCGACAGCACACTCCCAGCCACAGTTTGACTTGGGTATCGGCGATGCATACAAGGTGAGCGGTTCTTACTTTCGGCGGGATGGGCTTCGAGGGTTAAGTCACGATGAGGTGAACCATCGTATCGGTTTCTTGAAGGCAGCCAACGCTGTGGGTAATGATGCAGTTCGGAGGCCACTCAATGTATATATATGCTCATCAACCTCGGAACCTCAATCTTGGTTGATGCTGGATGATTTAACCCTTGGAGACTGCATCAGCATCGCCGGTGACCGTACTCACATGATTGTTCAAACATCTCCTGGTAGGCATCATCTCTGGCTAGCTACCAATCGTCCCGTTACCATCGAAGAGCGGAAGATATGCCAACAGGTGATGCAGAGCCGATTCGGAGGGGATGCAGCTAGCACTTCAGGTGATCACTTCGGAAGGCTGGCTGGATTTAAGAATGTGAAACGAAACTGCTGGGTGAATCTGATCGAAACCAAAATCGTTGATCGGAGAGCGGATATTGAGAAGCTCCTGTCGCATCAAGAGGTTCTGGGTTCTCTCTCCCCCCAAGGGGGCGTGGTCTTGCCCAAGTCGTTTGGTGTAGGACACACCTCCGTGACAGAGTATTCATCACCCGCAAGGACATTCATACCGACTACGTCCTCTTCAGACGGTAGAGATGAATCAAGTGCTGAGTTTGCCTTCGCCTGTGTATATCTGCATAAGAATCTCAACATCGAAGAGGGGATTCATCTTTTGGCTCAACGAGCAATCGATAGAAAAAAGAGATCGACATGGAGGGGAGCAGAAGCTTACGCCCGCAAGACTTTCAGTGCTGCTGAGATCAGGTTGAAACGTTAGGAATAGGTCCATCCATGAAGGGTGGGGGAGCGATATATATAGGCCAAATTTCTCGTTGCTCTGAGTGGGGGTTGAATGTACATTCCACAACCTGAAATTGAAATAGTCCCTCACAACGAATGTCGAAAACCTCTCAATGAGTGATTTGAAAAGTAAGGCAAATCCAGAGCAGCTCGAAGCCGTCTATTCCACTGATGGACCTGTATTGATCATTGCGGGTCCTGGCTCAGGTAAAACGTTTACGTTGGTCGAACGAGTCGTTTACCTGATCACTCAAAAAGGTGCGACACCTGAATCGCTGTTTGTTGTTACCTTCACAGAAAAGGCAGCACGCGAACTAACTACCCGTATTTCAAATCGGCTCACCGAACTGAACATCAAGTTCAATCTGAATGAGATGTACCTTGGAACCTTCCATTCGATATGCCTTCGTTTGATAGAAGACCATAGGGAATTCACCAGGCTAAAACGCAGCTTCACTTTATTTGACCAATTCGATCAGCAGTATTTTCTATACCAACGATTAAATGAGTTCCGCTCGCTTCAAGATGCTCAACTGGTGATAGGAGATGATCAAACTGGTCGATGGTCACAGTCAGAGCAATTGGCCAGATGGTTGAATAAGGTAAGCGAAGAAGCACTTGATGTTGCTGAACTGGAATCAGCCCCTGATGTAGAAGTCCGTGCACTTGCTGCTTGCTTTAAGAAATACCAAGAGTTGCTTCTTGAGAATAATTGCCTCGATTTCTCGGGCATCCAATATGAGGCTTTGCAGCTCCTACAGTCACACCCTGAGGTACTTGAACAGATTCGCAGCAAATTCTCCTATTTGATGGTCGATGAGTACCAAGACACCAACACGATCCAGGAAAAGATACTGAAGCTGTTGATGGGTAATCGCCAGAACTTGTGCGTTGTAGGAGATGACGACCAAGGTCTGTATCGTTTCCGTGGTGCCACTATTCGTAACATCCTCGAATTCCCTGACCAGTTTGAAAAGGGTGAGTGCAAGCAGATTACCCTAGCGACGAACTATCGCTCGCATCCCGATATCATTAAGTTCTACAACTGGTGGATGCAAGGTCAGATATGGGAAGTAGGAGAGAAGCGCTTCCGATTCGACAAGACGATTGAACCGCGGGACGAAGTTTTTCCTGATACCGCAGCAGTAATTCGGTTGGCTGCATCTGATGCGCCTGATGACAATTCAAATTGGCATGCAGAAGTCTTGTCTTTCTTACATAGCCTAAGAGATAAGGGTGGGCTGACGGATTGGAACCAGGTCGCATTCTTGTTTAGATCAGTAAAAGGACATAGAGCTGTTTCATTGGCGCAGTTCCTTGAAGAAAACAACATTCCGGTTTACTCCCCGCGGTCGAATATGTTTTTTGATCGGGATGAAATCCGCTTGATGATCGGTGCACTGATATTCCTTTTCCCGCAATTTTCCAGAGTACGACAATGGGCTGAAGGAGCGAATCTAGCCATCTGGGAATACTACGATCAAGATTGCTTTAAGTTCTTTACTGAAGAGCTTCGCAAGCCGGAAAACAAGCGAATGCTTGATTGGGCTAGACCATTGGCTAAGCATCATATGGTTCTTACTCAGAATACGGACTATGCCTTTTCAGGGCTGTTCTACCAGTTACTCCAGTTCCCATTATTCAGCCGTTACCTTGAGGAGGATGTAGTTGATGGCGTTGATAAGGGGCGCGCGGCACGCAACTTGGCGACCCTCTCCAAGCTCCTGACAAAGTTTGAATACCTACACTTCATCAGCGTGTTGAATCCGGAGTATCTGGAAAAGAATATTCGTGACCTTTTCAATCAGTTCCTACGCTTCCTATATGACGGCGGCATTAATGAGTATGAGGATGACTCTGAGTATGCTCCTAAAGGCTGCGTTTCATTCTTAACCATTCATCAGTCCAAGGGGCTGGAATTCCCCGTTGTGATCTGCGGCTCACTTGAGGCAGTTCCGCGCAAGCAGCATAGAGATCTTGATCAACTACTGGAAGATGGAGGATATCTCTCCAAACCGGCTTTCGAGCCTCTTGAGCACACGAAGTCATTCGACTTCCGCCGTCTCTTCTACACAGCGTTTTCGAGAGCCCAGAACCTTTTAGTATTAGCTGCACAGGAGAAAACTGGTCATGGGAGGTCTCCGTCAAAATACTTTGATGAGTATTTCTATGGCATTCCTAGCTGGCGCGATGCAGCTTTCAATGTTGAAGCGCTGACCTTCGACCAGGTTAAAGAAATCAACCTAAAGCGCGAATACTCTTTCACGTCGCACATCACCCTCTACGAAAACTGCGCTGAACAGTACAGGTTCTTTAAGGATCTCGAATTTAACCCCATTAGGGCGGGAGCTCAGTTGTTCGGTACACTCGTCCACCAGACGATTGAAGATATTCACAAGGCGGTTTTGAGAGGTGATAACCACCTGCTCAATACTGAGCAGATAAAAGCATGGATGCAGGTGAATTACCAGTTCCTATCAAAGCGTGAGCGTCAGTATCTTGCGCCGCAGTCTCTAAGGGCGGTAGAAGGACATATACTTCGATACTTCGAGCGAGAGGATGGCAATTGGGATCGAATCAAGGAAGCCGAGGTCGAGATTTCGCTGGTCAAGGATCAGTACATCCTCAAAGGTAGCGTTGACCTGATTCGCGGGGAGAACGATACCGTAGAAATCATCGACTTCAAGTCGGAGAAGAAACCTGACATGGAGAAGGATCGGGATCGACTTAGGCAGTACCAGCACCAGCTTGAGGTATACGCCCACTTGGTTGAAGAGAGAACAGGTCAGAAGGTCAGCCGAATGCACCTGTACTACACTGGTGAAGATGGCGGAAATCCCTATGTTTCGTTCACTAAAGACGATAGATCAATTGGCAAGACGATTGCCCAATTTGATGAGATTGTGAATCGCATTGAGGCCAAGGATTATCAGATAACAGCACGACCACCAAAACAGTGTGAAAACTGCGATATGCGAGCATATTGCGATAACAAAAATTGGAAATTCAGGAAGGCTTGCTAATGAGTACAGATAACAAACAACAAAGTGCATTGGACTTGCCAGACCAATCCACTGGAGTCAAGAATGTCAACGAATACAAGTTCGAACCTATCAAGGGCTACCCGATGCTGAACTGGAGGGGAAAGCGACCTTTCACATCGACGCAATATTATCCAGCTCAGCTTAAGGAAGTTCACGGGGAAGAGGTTAATGGTTGGAGAAACAAAATATTTTGGGGTGACAACCTGCAAGTGATGAGTCATTTGCTTAAGGAATTTCGAGGTCAAGTTGATTTAGTGTACATCGATCCCCCTTTTGATTCTAAAGCCGATTACAGGAAAGTTATATCCACTAGAGGAAAAGAAACATCGACTGATTCAAGTTCTTTTGAAGAAAAGCAATATAGCGACTTATGGGCAAATGATGAGTATTTGCAGTTTATGTTTGAGAGGTTAATGCTCATAAAGGAACTATTGTCAGAGACGGGATCAGTTTGGTTGCATTGTGATTGGAGGAAGTCACATCATTTGCGACTAATGATGGATGAAATATTTGGATCAAATTCATTCCAAGCTCATGTGGTTTGGAGAACTATGACCTCGAGTGGATACAAAGGTAAAGCATCACTTGGAAGAAGCCACGCAGATATCCTTTATTACGGGAAAACGAGTGCGAGACAATACAATCCTGTTTATGGAGAAATGTCTGCGGGGATGCTCGCTCGGTATACCAATAAAGATGATGATGGACGTGTTTGGAAAGATTCGTACTTGGGCGATGTCACTCCTGAAACCGTAGAGGAACTAAGGAAGGAAGGACGGCTCTACACGACCTCAAGCGGTAAGTTCCGTATCAAGCATTATTTGGATGAGTCTGAAGGTTTGCTGGTAGATGATGTTTGGACCGACATTAATCCTGAAAATAGCCAATCAGCATTGCAAACGGGATATCCGACCCAAAAGCCAGAAGCCTTGTTGGATAGAATCATCAAGCTTTCCTCAAGTCCAGGCGATATGGTTTTTGATTGTTTTATGGGCTCTGGTACAACTCAAGCTGTTGCAATGAAACTTGGTCGTCGTTTTATTGGAGCAGATATAAATTTAGGTTCAATTCAAACAACAACAAAGCGACTCATAAATTCCTATACTCAACTTCGGCAGAATGGCAATGAAACCAATAAGTTGTATCTTGGATTTGAAGTGTTGAACGTCAATAATTACGATATTTTTCGCAATCCACTTCAGGCAAAGGATTTATTGATAGAAGCTTTAGAAATTCAAAAGTTGGAATTCAGTTCTATCTTTGATGGGGAAAAAGATGGGCGAATGATTAAAGTTATGCCGGTGAATAGAATTGCAACCAGATCAGATTTGGCTGAATTGATATCTGGTTTTGATTACAAAGCTTGGGAGCGCAAGCAAAACGAAAAGCCTAATCAGCCCGTAGAGAGAATCCAACTTGTGTGTATGGGGCATGAGCCAAATCTAAAAGCCGAACTGGAACTTGCAGCAAAACCATTCAAGATTGATGTGGAAGTATTGGACATACTTCGAGACAAGTCCAACCTTGAATTCAAACGCGACTCAGAAGCGTTACTAACCATCAAGAAAGGTGAACTGCTGATTGATCGATTCTATCCGATGAACCTGCTACAGAAGCTTTCAATACAGAAAGAAGCAGTATCTGACTGGCGTGAAATGGTCGAAAGCGTAATGATTGATTGGAATTTCGATGGTGCAGTTTTACAACCATCAGTAGTTGATATTCCGGGGAAGAACGAATTGGTCAGCGGTAAGTACAGAGTTCCAAAAGATGCTGGCACCATTCGCGTAAAGATTACCGACGTGCTATCCGAGTCATGGGAGGGTGGCGTCGATGGCAACTAAGTCATCTGCTAAATCAGCGAGTACGTCTTTAGACTTCGCCTTTTTCAACTTCCTTTGGCAGTTTTATCAGTCCAATCGAGGCACGATTCGTACTCACTACAAAGAATTGTCTCGCAAGGTTCTTGATTTCAACAACCCAGACAGAAATCCCAAGGCATACCTACGCCAGCCTCAATTCGAAGCGCTGGAGATGTACATATTCTTGAAGGAGTTCCTCGGCAATGCCAAGGTAGAGGAGATATTCCAACACTGGTTCGAAAAGAAGGGGCGATTTGCTAATCGTTCTGAAGGCGGCGTCGTAAACGACCGGTCAGGACAGGCTGATATCTTTGATTCGATCACACAGGAGCAATACAAGGCTGTATTTGCTTTGATGCGCAAGAACTCTCGCGTGTATCCCAATTACATCTTCGCGCTGACGATGGGTACAGGTAAGACCATTCTCATGGCCACCTGTATTTTCTACGAGTTTCTGTTAGGCAATAAGTTTGAGAAGGACGAGCGATTCTGCCACAACGCCCTCGTATTTGCTCCTGATAAGACGGTGCTGTACTCCCTAAAAGAGATCGAGTCGTTTGATATGACACTGGTAGTGCCTCCCGAGTATGTGAACTTTCTGAACGCACATCTTCGTTTCCACTACTTGGAAGAGGCCGGCACCTCACTCGACACATTAGATAAGTCGCGCTTCAACATTATCGTTTCCAACACACAGAAAATCATTCTTAAACGCCAGCACAAAGAGAAAACGGCGACCGATCAGTTATTCGGAAGCGGCAAGCAAACATATAACGTTGGGAGCGTTTACGCTGAAGCGGAGGATCTATACAACTTTGATCAACCCGAAGAAGAGGGTGAACTGACCACCAATCAACGTTTTGAGAAGCTATGTCGATTGGAGCGTTGGGAATCTTTGTTGATGAGGCTCACCACGCCTTTGGTAAGGCTCTGGCCAAGGACATGGGTATCGGCACTAAGGAGAGTGATACCAGTCTGCGTACGACCATTGATATTTTGGCGGCCAGTCTGAACAGGGCTGGCACTCGGGTAGTTGCCTGCTACAACTTCACCGGTACACCCTACGTTGGTCACGACGTGCTGCCCGAGGTTGTCTACGCTTACGGACTTAAGGATGCTATAGATAAAGCGTACCTCAAGAAAGTAGTGTTGCACGGTTACACAAACACTCGTTCTGATGAGTTCATCGACATCGCGGTCGAAAGCTTTCTCAAGGAGACTTCTTCGTTGCGACCAGAAGGGATGCTGCCAAAACTTGCGTTCTTTGCCTCAACCATCGATGAAGTAAAGACCGAATTACGTCCCGCATTGGAGAAGGCACTAGAGCGTCTACGACCCTTATATCCAAATATCCCGAGCGAACCGATCCTCGTGAACGTGGGCGATGAAAAGCTGACCACTAACGATGAGATTCGTGAGTTCAACCGTCTGGATACAGAAAACTCCAAGAAGCAGTTCATCTTGTTGGTGAATAAAGGCCGTGAAGGTTGGAATTGCCGATCTCTGTTCGGAGTAGGTTTGTTCAGAGAACCAAAATCCAAGGTGTTCGTGCTCCAAGCCACGATGCGATGCCTTCGCTCGATTGGTGAAGCTCAGCATACCGGCCATGTCTACTTATCAAACGATAATCTCGAGACTCTGAATGAAGAGCTGCTACAGAACTTCCGCATCAGTGCAGAAGAGCTGCAGAACACTGCATCTGATAAGGAACGCGTTCAAATTAGAGTTACCGAGCCACCAGTCACAATCAAACTCAAGCGTGTGCGCAAAACCTACACGATGCGAGAAAAACAAATCACGCCTGGTGTGGCCATTGGTCTTGATCCTACAGACAAGGAGAAGTGGAGCGAGCTGATAGAGCGATATCGACTTCTTGAGATTCAACAATCAGGGATAACGGCTGCGGATGCGGCTCAGGCGAGTAATAACCAAACGTTCGACCATACGTTGCGGCGTGAGAAGAGAGAGTTCAGCAGGCTGTCATTTGTGGCCGAGGTTGCGCGATATCTGAACCGAAGCCCTTTGCAGATCGAGAAGTTACTAGATTCGACCAAGGAAGGAACGGATGGCCTGGTGACTGCAATCAATCAATTTAACGAATTGCTCTATGACATCGTCATTCCAAGGCTGTTCTCCGAGTTGTATGACCTTGACCCTAAGGAAGAGACCGAAGAGCATGAAGTCGAGCTCATAAAGCTACCGCCCAATGGCTACTATGAAGTCACGGCTTCGAAAGACAAGATTGTTCGTCTAGGGGATGTTAAAGAGGAAGAGCGCGGGAAAAGCTTCCATCTTGATACCTACTGCTTTGACTCCAATCCCGAGCAACAGATATTTTGGGATCTACTGAGAGAGCAAAAGGTTAAGAAGCTCTACTTCACAGGAATGTTGACGCATGGGCAGTCAGACTTCTTTATTCAATATATCGATCCTGATTCACATACGGTGCGTAGCTACTACCCTGACTTCTTGTTTGAACGTCAGGATGGGACATTCGTCATCGTTGAAGTCAAAGCAGACAATCAGATCGAGGATGTCGTAGTACAAGCCAAGAAGGAGTTTGCGCAGCAGATTGCCGTGGCCAGTGGAATGGAGTACCGCATGATCAAAGCATCAGATGCTAGCAATCATGCGTATAGGATGTTGATGTAAATCCAATATTGGGAATGATTGCGAGTTGAAGTCATCAACTTGCAATCAGCCCCACCTTGTCGAATCTAATCTCCCCGTCGTTTTGACTTTCCACGATCCTTAGAAATTCATTTAGAACATCACGAGGGATATCAATCCCAATATCCATCGGCTTCAAGTCTCCATTCTTGGTGACGAAGCTGAATGAACCGTCAGCCGCTACCTTCCACTCTATCAATCGTTTCAACATCAGCTCGCACTCTTCGATCATTGGGTCAAAAGGAACATCACCATCTTCTTCGAATGAGTCTTCAAGCGAAAAATTGAATCCTCGCAAATTCCTCTCGGCCATCGCAACACCATTGGGTGTGACTAATGCATCCAAGAGTGCTTGTGTCGTTGGAGATAGTGATTCAGAGCGGTGAGTCCGTAATTGACGCAAGACAAGTGCGTCTGAATAATCTTGGACTTGTTTAAGAACATGACGGATTCGTTGTGCATCACTGCTCGGCGGAATCAATGGCTCGAAGAATTGAATCGATCTGGATGTGTTTGGGCTTGCTATATTGATCATAGACTTTGCTCCAGCGAATTCGAGGAATCCTGGTTGTGAGTATTCGTAAGTCGATTGACATCATCTTGAGAAGGCGATGCACTACATGATCCTCGACCAACACGCTTTTTACCGTAGTGCGCGGTTGCCGTATCGATGCTCGCATGGCCCATCAGCGCAGCAACTTGAACCTTTGTCATACCCGCCGACTTAGCATCGGCCGCAAACTGATGACGAAGAGAGTAGAGCGTAGGGTACTTCTTTCGATAAGGCCAGAGGGTGCGTGTGGCTTTGTGCAGAAGCTTACGACATCCGGTGTATAGATCATTCCACTGGAGTTGCGAAACCAATGAGATGAAACCTTCCACTACGTCACCTATCTCTTCGTTTAAACAAGTCATGGTTAGAGATCTTGAGGGACCATTGCTCCGCCCATTTGTTGCCTTAGCGTTATGTATGTGAATCTCAAAAGCTGCATTCGGTAACCGTGAGATTGATGCAGATTGCCACTCGCAGGGACGAAGACCGACTGTGCCGCCAATATGTAACATAACCGTTAGTGCATGGCTGAACTTGGATGGGTGAAGCTTTAGCCATTCGATCACCTCGAAACGATCTGTATCCGAGAACTTCTTGTCCTTGGTGGCAGATGTCCGAGTTGATTGTTTCATACTCGACTCGGTAGATTGTTCATCGTGGCTAAGCATTTCAATCGCCTCATCGCATCCATCAAGACAAGAGCTCTCGAGCCAGAAGACTAATGCCGACCGGTATTGTCGGTAAGTAGAAGATCGATAGTTTCCTTTTTGCGATACCAACCATCTCGACAGTGACTGCAGATTTAGTCCGATAGCGTCACCAATGCATTTCACTCCATATGTTTTCCTGATCAATGTAGATACTCGTTTGTTGTAGTTCGTTTCTGTAGTTGTTGTCCTAGATGGCTTTCTGAGTTTGATTGAGCTGCTCCCCACGTTACTGTCCTCTCCACACATAGTAAATTCGATATGGGATTCTATCGATTGAGCAAATGAGTTTGGGCACGTCCGACATGTGCGACATATTCGACATGATTAATTTCTTTCATAAATATATATTTGGTTCGAAGATGTTGTTCAACAACAAAGCATCTAGAAAGAATCGGAAGAGATACAAGAAGACAGCAAATGAACAGCGGCACGAATACATGAATGGAGCAAAGCGCAATGGATAAAGTGAATTTAGTTGAAGTGTTAAAAAATTTAGCTAAAGGTGAGCGCCGATCTGAGATGGCAAAACTGAGAGAGGTCTTCTCTCATATTGAAGACACGCTACAAGCTGGTGCAAGCAGAGCAGACGTAATTGATGCATTACATGAGCAAGGGTTCCAAATGAAAAGCAGAAGTTTCCATACAGCACTTTATCGTTTGAGAAGTGAGAAAAATAGATTGCCGCACAGAGAAGTCCGAACACTAAAAATCGCAGGGGTTGAAGTGGTGTCACCCACGAGATTTGTTCATAACCCGACAACAGATAATGATTTGCTGAAGTAACTATATAAGGAGAGTCACATGCACAACTCAGTTAATTTGATGCTGAAAGGAAAAGGCGGAATAGGGAAGTCGTTCGCATCATCGATGTTGGCTAAATACGCTATGCACAAAGAGTCAGAACAGGTCGTCACAGGCTCCGAAACGGGTGTCGCTGTGGAGGATAACGGAGCCAACACATTCGCACCAGAAAATGAATTGTTGAAGTAATAACCAAGGAGAGAAGCATGCACAATATAGTTAACCTAATTCTTCAGGGAAAAGGTGGGATTGGAAAATCCTTTATTGCAACGTTAATAGCTCAATACGCTATTCACAAAGAGCCCGAACAAGTCGTCACAGGCTACGACACGGACCAGGAGAACACGACGTTCGCTCAGTACCAAGGGCTATATGTTGAGCATATTCCTGTGATGACACCAGACCGTGAAATCAACTCCAAAAAGTTCGACGTCTTGATCGAGAAACTTTTAACCGGAACTGGCATAGCAATCGTTGACAACGGTGCCAACACATTCGCACCGTTGCTTGCCTACCTTCAAGAAAACGATGTCATCAACTTGCTGCAAGAAAATGGCAAGAAAGTATTTATTCACACCATCGTCGGTGGTGGTGACGTGATGAGTGACACCGCGAATGGTTTTAATTCAATCGCAAATTGCACCGATGCATCAATCGTTTTGTGGCTCAACGAACACTTTGGCGAGATGGTTACTAGTGAAGGTAAGCATTTCACTGAAACGAAAGTATTCCACACACACCGTGATCGAATCGCAGGTGTGGTCAACCTCAAGATGCGTAAGAGTACGACATTTGGCGACGACATCAGACGAATGACATCGCGCCGATTTACGATCAAAGATGTCATGGACAGCGAGGAGTTTTCAATCATGGAAAAGCAACGAATGACCACCTTTGCACGAGAAACATATGCCGAGTTAGACAAGATTGATTGGAGATGGAAATGAGCCTCGATAGACATTTTTTAATAGGTGTGGTGGCCCAGGAACTGGGTATCCAGATTGGCAAAGATGACCCAATCTTTGCATGTGTCCTACTTAATCGGTGGGCCCTCAATACACTTCTGGATGAAGCAATGGAACGCCTCAAACCGGCACTCACTGCGCATGAGAATGTATTGAGTGAAATGATGAAGCGAAGTTTGACTGAGCTTGAAGCGCAGGAAGTGAAAATGCGTGATGCGCATGAGAAGACGAGAAAGTTGATGAGAACGCTAATGGTATTGGCCGCGGTACTTTTGTCATCCGTTATAGCCTTCGTGTTCGCTGTGCTTTTGGTTTCCAACATGTCGCCGAGTCTATCTGCAAAAGATATGCGTAGCTTGCAGATTGGTCGGTCAGTGCAAGAACAATGGACGAGTCTCGATCAGAAATCGCGAGACATAATCCAAGCCCCCATTAAAAAGAAAAATTAACAACAGGAGAAAGTATGACAAGAGATGATATTGAAAATCGCATGAGGCAAGTAATGGACGTTGGGGATTTGCCAGTATGCGACCCATTTGAAGTAAGCGAATTACTCATTAGTGAACTGGTCAACCACGGTGATCAGTTCAGTGAGCATACATATGCCACTGTGATGGGGGCCGCTATAATCCTCAGAAAACACTACGTTGATAAATTGATGAGTAGATTTGAAACGACTTCACTAATCAGTAAGCTTCGATAGTGTTTGATGTATTGCGCAGCCTGACATCTCAAAGGCATCCTTGGGTAGCCTGTGGAGCAGCGCTTTGAGATGATGCAGCCAGGTCGTACGCCCTTTTGGCTGTAAGAATTGACAACAGAACGAACGTTCTTTACCATGCTCCAAACGTTCACTCTGTTCGTTGATCACCATGCAGCAGTTCCCAATCCAACTTCCAGCCTTAGGCATTACGCCCATCCATCTGCCATTGTTCAGTCATAAGGTGGCTGCTGGTTTTCCATCACCTGCCGATGATTACATCGAAGATCGCTTAAGCCTAGACCAGCACCTGATTCAGCACAAAGACTCCACGTTCTTCGTCCGAGCAAAAGGCAACAGCATGGTCGGTGCCGGGATATTCGATGGAGATCTGCTAGTGGTCGATAAGTCACTCAATCCCGTATCGGGCGATATAGTCATCGCAGTGGTGGATGGCGACCTCACTGTGAAGCGACTCATCAAGCGTGGCGAGACTGTCACTCTCAAGCCAGAGAACCATCGCTTCAAAGAGATCGAATTCAAGGATGGCCAAGAGCTCCAAGTCTGGGGTGTAGTCACCTCTACAGTGAAACAATTCGTCAGGGGATGAGTCCATGCCCATCGCTCTCGTTGACTGCAATAACTTCTATGTCTCATGCGAGCGTGTCTTCAACCCTCGTCTTGAAGGTAAGCCTGTAGTCGTACTCTCCAACAACGATGGCTGTGCCGTAGCTCGATCCAATGAGGTTAAAGCCTTGGGCATCAAGATGGGAGAGCCTTGGTTCAAGATGAAGGATGTGGCTCAGAAGCACGGCATCATCGCCTTGTCATCCAACTACTCTCTGTATGGCGATATGTCTGCTCGGGTGATGTCCATCCTGTCTGACTTCTCTCCCAATCAAGAGATCTATTCCATAGACGAATGCTTCCTAGACTTGGATGGCTTCGATCCCAACACGCTCATGGACTACGGCCAGAAGATCCGTCAGACGGTAAGGCAAGGAACAGGCATCCCTGTTTGTGTCGGTATCGCAGAGACCAAGTCACTCGCAAAGTTAGCCAATCACTGTGCGAAGAAGAACTTCGCAGGAGCTGATGGCGTATGCGACTTTGGACAACTGAATGACCAACAGCTTTCAACCCTGTTCTCTGGCATTCCAGTAGGCGAGGTGTGGGGGATCGGGAGGCGCATCTCTGCCAAGTTGAACGAGATGGGCATACTCACTATCCAAGACCTGCGCAGTTCCGATCCTGAATACATCCGGCAGCAGTTCTCTGTTGTGGTGGAACGGACGGTCAAAGAACTCAATGGTGTTTCCTGCATCGAGCTAGAAGATGCAGCCCAACCAAGGCAGCAGATCATGGTGTCACGATCATTTGGGAATGAGGTTAGCCAACTAGCCGAGCTGTCGGAGTCCATCTCTTACTACGCAACACTGGCGGCAGAGAAGCTTAGGCATGATGGATCGGTGGCATCCAGCTTGTGTGTATTCGTTCGCACCAATCCCTTCAAGGATGATGTACCTCAGTACAGTCGCTCAATGGTTGTTCCTCTCCTTCGACCAACAGATGACACACTCAAGCTAGTCCATGCATCCCTACAAGGGTTGAAGCAGATTTATAGGACTGGCTATGGCTACAAGAAGAGTGGTGTGTTGCTGATGGCGTTGCAGCCAAAGGGATTAGTTCAGGCCAGCTTGTTCGATGAACCTGAAGGCCAAGCCAAGTCTGACTCAATGATGCGTGTGATGGATGCGATCAATCGGAAGATGGGGAAGGGCAGTGTGACCGTTGCCTCATCAGGCGTGAGGCCAAGATGGGCAATGCGGAGGGAGAGGAAATCGCCTAGTTACACGACTGAGTGGGGGGAGTTGCCGGTGGCTTATTAAGGCAACCATCAAGCAAATGCAGAGCAACCATCAAGCAAATGCAGAGCAAACATCAAGCAAATGCAGAGCAAACATCAAGCAAA
>JAVHQJ010000097.1:0-24701 GCA_036171075.1 Sideroxydans sp.
AGATGTTGTCGAATCCCGCATTGGTGCGCGAGTCCGAACAGAATACCAACCCTTCGTTGGTGTTGATGGCTAGGCAATAAGTCATGGTCGATATCTAAGCTTGTTGTTGGGTCTGCACGGCGGATGTCTTGCTCGGATCATCGTAAGCGTGGAAGTATTGTGTGGCGAGGGCGCTATTGATCAGCCCCAATTCTTTTTGCGTCACATCTAGCAGCTCGTGCAACTCGCCCGAATCCAAGTCACTCGCATTCAATCGCTGCAAGTTCATGCGAGCAGACTGCACACTACTCAGCACCACGCCACTGAATGGCATCGCCTGCAGGCAAGACTCCGCTTCTTTCAAGCAATACTCCAAGCTGCGCGGGAAGCGCTCGTCATTGATGAGGAACTCGATCACGCCTGCCCCGGTGACATGCACCGCTTTGAGCCTGCGATAGGTTTGGTATGCGGAAAGTGCTTTGAGTGTGCTCATCCATAGACGCTCAACACTCACTTCATACAGCGGCATGTCTTTGGGTATGGACACGGCGAAGTTGATGTCGAGGATACGTGTGGTCATATCAGCGCGCTCGATGTTGCGACCGAGGCGGATGAATTGATATGCCAGATCATGCGCCATCACACCCGATATCAAGCCGACGATGGCATGTCGTTGCGCAACCACGTTCTGCAACACGATGTAGCGTTCACGCCGACTGGTCAGCGTCTGATTAGCATTGTCTTTCAGATACAGGTACAGACTGTTGATGCGTTCCCACAATTCCTCAGGCAACAACTCACGCAGGGTGCGCGTGTTCTCTCTCGCATATTTCACACACGACAAGATTGAGCTGGGATTACGCTCGTCCTCGATCATGAAACGCATGATGGCGTCTTCGTTGGCGGTCTTGTAAAGCTTGCGGAATGATTCATCCAATCCTGCGACTTTGATCAGCGTATCCCAACCCAGTGTCGCACCATGCGGCAAATCCAGCAGCACATCGGTGGTGCTATTGATGAGGCGTGCGGTGTTCTCGGCGCGTTCCAGATATCGGGCCATCCAGTACAGATTCTCTGCGGCGCGGGCTAGCATGATGTGTCCTCCACGATCCAAGTGTCTTTGCTGCCTCCCCCTTGCGATGAGTTCACCACCAAGGAACCTTTGCGCAGCGCCACGCGGGTCAACCCGCCTGTGGTTGCGTAGAGTTTGTCGGATTGCAGCACGAAGGGCCGCAGGTCCAAATGTCGCGGCGCCAATTCACCATCGATCAAGGTCGGTGCTGTGGAGATCTCCAGTGTCGGTTGTGCCATGTAATTACGCGGATTGGCGCGGATGAGTTTAGCGAATTGATCACGCTCTTCCTGTGTGGCACGCGGGCCGATGAGCATGCCGTAGCCGCCGGATTCGTTCGCGGGTTTCACCACCAATTTGTCCAGATTGTTCAACACGTATTCGCATTGATCTGGGTACATGCACAGATAGCTCGGTACGTTGGCGAGGATAGGCTCCTCATCCAGATAGTATTTGATGATCTGCGGCACGAAGGCATACACCACCTTGTCGTCTGCCACGCCCGCACCGGGCGCATTGGCGATGCCGACATTGCCTTTGCGCCATGCGCGCATCAGTCCAGGTACGCCGAGGATGGAATCTGGGCTGAATGCTTCAGGGTCGAGGAAGTTATCGTCGATGCGTCGGTAGATCACATCCACGCGCTGTAGGCCGAAGATGTTCTTCATGTACACCACATCATCCACGCCCACCAACAGGTCTTGTCCTTCGACCAAGAATGCGCCCATCTGTTGCGCCAGATAGCTGTGCTCGAAATAGGCCGAGTTGTAGATGCCTGGCGTCAATACAGCGACAACGGGTTGGTCGCCGGGGCGAGGCGAAAGTGCGGCCAGTGTGTGATAGAGCTGGGTGGGGTAATCATCCACCGGCAAAATGTTGGTCGTGCGGAACACCTCTGGGAAGATGCGCTTCATGATCTGGCGATTCTCCAGCATGTAAGACACGCCGGAAGGAACGCGCAGATTATCTTCAAGCACATATACGGTGCCATCCTTGTCGCGCACCAAGTCGGTGCCACATACATGGGCCCACACGCCAAAACGGGGCGTCACGCCGATGCACTGTTTGCGAAAGTTGACCGAGCCTTCCAACACCTCGGCTGGGAAGATGCCGTCCTTGATGATGCGTTGCTCGTTGTACAGATCGTTGATGAATAGATTGAGCGCCTTCAGTCTTTGCTTCAATCCCGCTTGGATGGGGTCCCATTCGCTACGTCCCATCACGCGTGGTATCACGTCAAAAGGCCACGCCCTGTCGATATTGCCGGCCTCGCTGTAGATAGTGAAGGTGATGCCCATTGCCATGATGGTGGTCTCGACCGCCTCGCGGCGCGCCAATAGCTCAGTCTCATCTAAAGCATTGAGATAATCAAATAGAGGTTGTGCAGCCGAGCGTGGCGTTAGGTCGGCGCTAAATAACTCGTCGTAAGCGATTATTTTTTGGTATTCGTCGTGAGCGATTTTCATGATTAACTGATTATGTGTAATGAATGGATAAGAATCAGCAAGTAGCATGCCAAATGATAGACGGTGCAGTGAGTGAGTTGAGCAGACACGGGCGGGGTGAAATGAAAGTACCTGTGGCGCACTTATTGCTTCAATCAAACTAATTCACACTCAAGCAGACAAATCGAAGCAAGGTAATTTGAAGGGGCGGGAGTGAAAGTAGGCGCGCGAATAAGTTTGTCGTTAGCGGTCCGTAGTTGAAAACATGAGAAAGCTTTGCGCTGTGATAGGGTGTAATAAAATGAACAAAACCTCAAAAACAAAGCAATGCCAGAAAATTCAGTGATGCCAAATCCGCACACCTTAACCCTAGAGCAGTTGAACACTGCGATCGTGATGCTCGATGTGCAAGCGCGCGTCAACTACATCAATACGGCGGCTGAAAATTTGTTGGGCGTGAGTCACAGCAATTTATTGGGGCATCCTTTCCTGCAATTGTTCACGCAGGCTGATCAGTTGGCAGCGGCCATGCAGTCGGCATTGACCACACGCTACTGTCATATCGAACACGACATGATTTTGAGCACGCACACGCTGGATCACAAATTGCATGTGAGTTGTAGCGTGACGCCGCTGGCGTTGGATGCATTGCTGGTGGAATTTCACACCATTGACCGACCCTTGAAGTTGGCGCGCGAAGCGCAAATGCAAGACCAGACACAGGCGAATCGTTTGTTGTTGCGCAACCTGGCGCACGAAATTAAAAATCCGCTGGGAGGCATTCGTGGTGCGGCGCAATTGCTGGAGCAGGAATTAGACAATCCTGCGTTACGTGAATATACGCAAGTGGTCATTCAAGAAGCCGATCGCTTACGTTCGCTCATGGAGAATTTGCTGACGCCGCAACTCGCCCCCAAATTCAGTGCGCTTAACATTCACGAGGTGTTGGAGCGCGTACGCAGTGTGGTGTCGGCAGAGATTCCAGAAGGGCTAGTGATTCAGCGTGACTATGATTTAAGTTTGCCTGAACTGCACGGAGATAAAGAGCAGTTGATTCAAGTGGTACTCAACATCGTGCGTAATGCGGCGCAGGCGATGCAAGGGCGGGGAAGTATCACGCTCCGCACGCGCATTGCGCGTCAAGTGACTTTGTTAAAGAAGCGTCATCGCCTTGCGATTGGCGTGCAAATCATAGACAACGGCCCCGGTATCCCCGATCACCTGCGCGATAAAATTTTTTATCCTTTGGTGTCGGGGCGGGCGGATGGGCATGGACTGGGACTCACCCTAGCACAAGATTTTGTGAGCCAACATCAAGGCAGTATTGAGTTTGAAAGCGAGCCAGGGCGCACCAGTTTTAGCGTGACGCTTCCCTTGCAAGCCAATTTGGCAAGTAGCAAATGAGCACTAGTGTGCGTGTCTAGGCATTCAAATAATTTTTTACAGAGAGTAGGCCAACATGAACCCCGTTTGGATTATTGACGATGACCGCTCTATTCGCTGGGTGCTGGAAAAAGCACTGACGCGTGCGCAAATTGAATTTAAGAGCTTCACCTCGGCTGATGAAGCGCTGGCTGAATTGCGCAATGGTTTACCGCAAGTCGTCATGAGCGACATTCGTATGCCGGGTAGCTCGGGCTTGGATTTATTGCAGATACTGCGCCGCGACTATCCCGCTTTGCCCGTCATCATCATGACCGCGTACTCCGACTTGGAAAGCGCGGTCTCCTCGTTTCAAGGCGGCGCATTTGAATATCTACCCAAGCCATTCGATGTCAATCATGCGGTTGAATTGGTGCAGCGGGCGTTGGTGCAAAGCCAACAAAAAAATAAGCGACCGGATGAGCCTAGCAACGTGCCGGACATGTTGGGTCACGCGCCTGCCATGCAAGAAGTTTTTCGCACCATCGGTCGCCTCGCACAATCGAATGCCACCGTATTGATTAACGGCGAATCAGGTACGGGGAAAGAGTTGGTGGCGCAAGCGTTGCATCGGCATAGCGCACGCGCTCACAAAACATTCGTGGCCATCAATACCGCCGCGATTCCCAAAGACTTGCTGGAGTCAGAGCTGTTTGGCCATGAAAAAGGCGCGTTCACTGGCGCTGCCGCTACCCGTGTAGGACGCTTTGAACAAGCGGAAGGCGGCACACTTTTTCTAGATGAAATTGGTGACATGCCCGCCGAGTTGCAAACGCGTTTGCTGCGTGTGTTATCGGATGGAAATTATTATCGTGTGGGCGGGCATCAACCCATTAAAGCCAATGTGCGCATCATCGCTGCCACGCATCAAAACCTCGATGAACGCGTTAAGCAAGGCTTGTTCCGTGAAGACTTGTTCCATCGTCTCAACGTGATCCGCTTACGCTTGCCGCCGTTGCGCGAACGCCGCGAAGACATTCCAGAGCTGGCGCAACACTTCCTCAACAAAAGTGCAAAGGATCTGGGCGTGGCGCAAAAAATGTTGAGCGAAAGCGTGCTGCATTATTTGTCCGCGCAAGACATTCCAGGCAACGTGCGTCAGTTGGAAAATTTGTGTCACTGGCTCACCGTGATGACGCCCACCCAACAAGTGGAAATTGCCGACCTCCCTAGCGAATGGCGTGATGCCGCCACCACCATCAGCGATTGGCGCGACGCTTTGGCGCAACACGTCACCCTCGCTTTGCAGCGCGGCGAACTTAATCTACTCGATACGCTCACCCAAGAACTCGAACGCACCCTCATCACCCACGCCCTGCAACATACCGGCGGCAGACGCATCGAAGCCGCCACCTTGCTCGGCATGGGACGCAACACCCTCACGCGCAAAGTGCAAGAGCTGGGGTTGGATGGAGAAGGCGAGTAGTGGGCTTGGCTGCGTTGAGCTAATTAAGCATGCGTCACGGCAATGAACGTGGCATCAATGTTTTAAGCCCACTTCAAACCATTTGCTGGTGAAGGAAGAGAAGGGACCAACAGTGGAAGGGGTCATTTGAGAGGCGAAGATGCCCGTTCCTGCAATGATTGAATTACCCCCGTATTGCGCGGTTGAGTCGGACCAGCTAATCATGCCTGGCCACGGTGTATTTAGATTGATAGAGCCGGTTGTGGTTGAAGTGCTGCCTGTTGAGTACGTTGCACCTGCAATGGTGGTGGACTTTGCACCTTCAATGAAGTTGAACAAGGCGTATTTACCATCAATGTCCGCCGCCGTTACGGTCACTTGATCGGTCATCACCATCTGTCCATAACCATACGAACCTGCGGCTGCGGTTTCGTTTAAGTCCACCACGGCAACCCGCTTTCCATTGGCCGCTGTGTAGGCAAACATCCACCCCGAAACAGCCGCGCCATTGCGAGTCATATTAAACACGCCTGGTACCGCAGCAGAGTTTGCGACGGACAGTGTGCCTGTGGAAGAGGATGTGCAGGCCGCATTAGTCGTTAAGTCTTGTTGATTGCAACGCAAAAAAGTGAAGGTGTTCGCAATCGACATTGTTCCCAAATCGGTTGCGCAACCCGCTGTGCCAATCACGTTGCCAGACGTGGCAGTGGGGCAGCTATAGGAGACGTAATTGTAAGTGCCTGCCATGCTCGGAATAGTTTGGATAGGGTTGCTTGTGCCTAGCACGGGCACATTGAATGTATATCCAGCAAGAAGTGATGCACTGATATAACCAGACACTTCACCATTTTTCACCGCAAATAATTTCCCGCCGAACACCACGCCATCCGGCGAGGCTGCCAAATTAAAACTACCATCGGCATTTTGTGAGGTGATGTTTCCCTTGCCGCTTTTTCCCGCCAAATTATGGTTCGACAGCAAGATTTTGAAAGTGTAAGTCATCGTTGCGGTGTTGATTCCCAGTTGCACAATGTCACCCGCACTCCATGAAGTGGTATAGCTTTGAATGAATGAGCCAGGAGGCGGTGCCGTGGTGGTGAGCGAGGAAGTTGTCGTTGAGCCGCCACACGAGGACAACAGCAGGCTGGCCAGTATCGGCATTGCATAGGCTTTAGGGGTGAATGGATTCATCTTTTACTCCTTACGAGTTAAGTGCTACATCAACAGATAAAACGGCTAAATCAAAAAGCGTACGTTAAACCAAGCGCCACTTTTTTCATCCACGGTGAAAAGTCGTTTTTCATGGCGGCCTCTTGAGTGGCCAGATCATTTTGATAAGCCGTACAGGTTGGGCTGCCTACGGGGTTGGAAGTGCCGCAATCAAAATGACTGGTGACGGACGGCAGGCCACGATACATAAGACCCATATCAAACTTTAATTCAAGGCCTGATTTTTTATTCATGGGGCTGCCATAACCCAGCCCCAGATAGGGAGCAAGGGCTCGATATTTAACGGCATGGGTATGCGTTCCAAAGTCCGCCCAAGTGGATGTCGTGCTTGTTTCAGAGTAGGGCTGCGGCTTAATGAGACCTAAAGTTACTAGATTAAGCCACCAACTGAAAAAACCATCCATTGGGCTATTTGTTGTTGTGGTTGTAATGTTTGAAATCGTGGAGGATTTTGTGAACTGATGATCCGCAGAATAATAAATGAGACCTAGCGTGGTTCTGAATTCATTTTGAAACGGATGCCAATCTGCAAGGAGCTCAAATTCATTCCGCGTATTGGAAACTTCAACGAAACGGGAGGGATCGTGCATGGTGAAATCATTTGAGTTGCTGGAATGGAAACCGATTCTCGCGTCGAAATCATCGTTAATGCCTGTGGAAATTTCCACACCTGTACCCGCCGTTCCAAAATCCAGAGAGAGTCCTGTACCGTCAGCCAAGGCCAGCTGCGGCAGCAACATGAGTGCGATAGCTAGCGTACGTTTAATTTGTGCAATCAATTTTCGCCTCGACATTCGCGTGATTTTTAGGGGCTCATCACTTTCTACAAAAAGTTCGCAAAAAGATTTGGGCCTGAAAATTTTATGGCTGATTTTAGCGTACCCATTTAGGTGAAGCACATCCCACAAATGGGTGAGAACAAGTTAATCAGGCATCGAGCTACGCGAGAACCGACACGTGACAGAAGATGGCAAGTGTGAAGGTCTAGAGGACGCGCATATGGCGCGTGCTGGCAACGCTTAAAAAGAGTCACCTTCGCAGTGTCTTTGGCATTCTCTTTCAAGACATCGTAAGGCATAGTTTTACCCTTTTCTATTGGCAAGGATTTGCTATTCAGAGAATTCGGCGCAAGGTAGAATGCACACTATGAGTAGCCAATTTAATCTCACCCCCACCACGGTACAACCGCCACGTTATAGCGTGGTAGGACGGCAAAAAGCCGATGGCGCAACTTACACGCCAGCCATCTTTGCTGCATTTGTTGCAGAGCAAATGTTGCGGGCGGCGGAGTTGCCCAAAGAAGGCAGCATCCGCATACTCGACCCTGCTTGTGGAAATGGTGTTTTGTTGCGTGAACTGATTAAACGATTACCTGCCGAAGCGATGAGCCGTCTCGAAGTGGTGGGTTACGACATTGATGCCGATGCCCTGCGAATGGCAACCCGTTATTTGCAGCAAGATTTTCCCGACTTAAATATCCGCCTAGAACGGAAAGATTTTTTGCAACACGTTCTTCATCTGCAAAACGACAGTGACTTATTTTCGGTAGTTGAAGCACAAGCGCCGTTTCATCTAGTCATCGCCAATCCACCTTATGTGCGCACCCAAATCATAGGGATGAATCAAGCACAACAAATCGCACAGCGTTTTGGCTTAACGGGGCGCGTCGATCTTTACTACCCATTCTTGCTGGGAATTTCTCAAGTGCTCGCCGTCAATGGTGTGGCAGGAATCATTACCTCAAACCGTTTTATGACGACGCAATCTGGGCAGGCTGTGCGTCGCGCTTTGCTCTCTCGCTTCCGCATTCTTCACGCATGGGATTTGGGCGATACCAAATTATTTGAAGCGGCGGTGTTACCTTCCGTATTGCTGGCACGCGGTTCTGCGGTTTCGCAGCAATTACATAGCGAGGAGATTCTTTACTCGTCTATTTACGAAACGAATGACGCAGCGATGGCTGCATCTACGGACGCATTGTCTGCTTTGTCCAACGAAGACAACACGGTTGTCGCTATACGAGATGGGCGACATTTTCGCGTGCGGCATGGGTTGCTAGATAACAACGGCGACCCTGAAGGTGTTTGGCGTGTAGCAACACAAGCAACTGACCAATGGTTAGCAACCGTTGAAGCGCATACCTGGAATACGTTTAAGCGTATTGGGAAAATTCGGGTGGGGGTGAAATCAACGGCAGATAAAGTGTTTGTGCGCAGTGACTGGAGCGCGCTCAATGAGGGTCGCCCTGAACTCTTACGACCATTGATTACACGAAAATGCGCGCGTCGCTTCAAAGCTCAACTGCCCGTGGATGCCAAGCACCGTAAAGAAATTCTTTACCCACATGTGGCAACGTCAACGGGAAGAGCAGCCGTTGATTTGAGCTTTTATCCAAAATCGGCAGCGTATCTGGAACAACATCGTGCCGCGCTAGAGGCGCGGTCTTATCTAATTGACGCGGGTCGAAAATGGTATGAGTTATGGGTACCGCAAGACCCCGCTGCTTGGCAGTTTCCAAAACTGGTTTTCCCTGACATTGCCGACAAGCCAATTTTCTGGATTGACCTAGAGGGCGGCATTGTGAATGGTGAGTGCTACTGGTTGCAATGTGAGAACAAGGATGAGCAAGATTTACTCTGGTTAGCTTTGGCAGTCGCCAACTCAACCTTTATCGAAGCCTTCTATGACCATCGCTTCAACAACAAACTTTATTCAGGTCGCCGCCGCTTTATTACCCAATACGTCGAGCTATTTCCTTTGCCTAATCCATCGTGTGAAGTGGCGATGGAGATCATCGCATTGGCAAAACAGATTTACGCCCACATTCCCGAGCATGACATCAGCCAATTAGCCGCTGAATTAGATGCCCGTGTTTGGGCTGCGTTTGGATTACGTACCAAAGAAATCTTGAGGTAAGGGAATCTGAATTTTCCCGTTGATGCCTTTACCCTTGAAGGGCGGAAACCGAGCAAAGAAATCTGCTCCCGTCGTCACAAATAGATGTGTCAGCGTGACTTGTTTGCCATCTGTTTTTGCATAAAACATCGCATATCGAGTATCACAGTGGCGCGGATGCGTCTCACCCAAAGGACTTATATCCAGCCGTTCCTCGCTACTCGGCAACACCAGTCCTAAATCTATCGTGGGTGAAGTTTGCAATTTCACTTCCAGTAATTGATGGCATATGTCAGGGAATTGTCCCGTGTCCTCGTAGCGTGAATAACCCAGACATTGGCAAATCAATTTATGCAATGCCGCACCACGATTACGCTCTTGGTCTTTACCGGGATCAGCAAAAGTTTGCCCTACTAAAGTGGATAGTCGTTTATAGACTTCTTGAATCGGCAGCAGCTTGCCACTCACAGGATCATTAACAGGACTGACTGCTTTATCGAAACCTGCGCTAGCGTGCACATGGGGAAGCAACAAGGTGGCATCTTGAGTAGAAACGAGTTCATGCGAAGCGGCACGTACCTCAAGAGCCGCCTGATACTTAGTTGTAATTTTGCCTGTTTTATCTAGTAGCCCAAGCGCACAACCATTAACCACTTTGACCTTCAGCACCCTATTCTCGGCAGAGATTTGAATAATTGCGTAACGCCGCGCAGGTGATAGTTGCTCATTCCAGATTTGAAGGTTACGAGATTTCTGCGCGTACGTATCAAGCTGCTGCCCAAAGAAGCGGGGCTTTGTGCGCTTAAAAGATTTTGGCGCTGGATAACCCAATGCCTCACATATGGCAATCTTCACAACCTTTGACCGAGTCCTTACTGGCAATTCGCCCAGATTCAGTCCTTTTAATGCCTTATTAAGTAGCGTTTCAATATGCGGTGTAGGTATCCACAAATTGGCATCGCCCACTTCAATCGGAGAATAAATATCTAGGCCAGAGGCGCGGATGGACTTCTTGAAATCAAGCGGTTTTCTTTTTAGCATTTTTAGTTCGTGCGGTGAGAAGTTGAGGGACGCTAATATCGAAAGCGGCAGCGAGAACCTCAAGCGTGCTGAGAGAAACGTTGCGTTCTTCACGTTCTACTGAGCCAATGTAAGTACGGTGAAGTTCGCAGCGGTCAGCCAATTCTTCTTGAGATAAACCAAGTGACTTACGATAGGTGCGCACATTCTCGGCAAGCGTTGCGCGTATAGAAGTACTAGGTATTCTCAACATGACCGACACCAATGAATAGATGCGCCATTGTTTCCGAGAGATGACTTTGGTGCTACAGACTTTGAGTAGTATTAAGTGCGGCTGGTGACTAGCGTGTACAAGCTAGTCAGGCATCGAGCTACGCGAGAATCCGCTACGTGAATAGCCGCTGCGCGAAAATTGCCGTGAGGTGGACAAGTTGTAGGAGATGGCTTTTTGGGTGTTCATACTGAAGCCGCGATTGATGTCGAGGTCGGTATCAGATTCTCGAATAGCTTTAGCAGCTGCGGCAAAATCTCGGATAAAGTCTTCCCATGTTTGATAGCGCGCAGTGATGTCTTTGTGTAATGCGCGTTCGATAACGCGCACCAAAATCATGGGCAAATCTTGGCGATAAGTTTGAATCGGAATGATGGGAAAGTTCAAAATCGCGATGCGCGCATCAAACTGATTGTCTGCCTCAAACGTGTGCTTGCCGGTGAGCAGGCGATACAGCACCGCTCCAAGCGCATAGATGTCCGTGCGCTGATCCAGTGCGTCACCCTCCAATTGCTCGGGCGACATATAAGCCAAGCTACCCGCCACCACCTCACCCATCTTGCTGGTGGGGATGGCGCAACCAAAGTCAGTTAACTTGGCGATTCCGTTGGGCATCAAGATGAGGTTGCCGGGCTTCACATCACGATGCACGACTCCTAATGATGCGGCGTATTGCAAGGCATCCGCCACCTGCTCAATCACTGACAACACCTTCTCTATCGGCAACAACGTATCCATGTGATCGTATCTATCCAATGGCGTGCCGTTGATATATTCCATCACCAAATACGCGCCGCTTTTTTCATTTAGATTCGCATCAATTACATGCACGATGTTGCGGTGATGCATCTTGCTACCCAGCTCCACTTCGGTAGTGAACATGGCTTGATGCAGTTCGGTCTGCGCCGTCCTACGAAGCTGCTTGAGCGCCACCGACGCATACGATTTATCGCGCATCGCGAGATACACGTTCGACGTTGCGCCTTCGCCCAGTTCGCGAACGATAGAGTAATTGCCGATACGGACAGGGGGCATAGAGGCAGGATGGAAACGCTAAAGAATTGCGTTATAGAGTGCGCCGCCTGGGATGAGTTCAGACGATTAACGAAAAACGATCGTCTTGTTGCCGCACACCAGCACACGGTCTTCGACGTGATAGCGCAAACCGCGCGACAGGACGGTCTTCTCAATGTCGCGACCATAGCGCACCAAATCATCAGGGGTGTCGCCGTGGTCGATGCGCGCTGTGTCTTGCTCGATGATGGGGCCCGCATCCAACTCGTCTGTCACGTAATGGCAGGTCGCCCCGATGAGCTTCACGCCGCGTTGATAGGCTTGGTGATAAGGCTTGGCGCCAACGAAGGAGGGAAGGAAACTGTGATGAATGTTGATGATACGACCAGGAAAACGTTGGCACAGCGCGGGCGGAATAATTTGCATGAAACGCGCGAGCACCATGGTGTCGCCGCGATTTTGCTCGAACAAGGTGGCGATTTTCTCGAACGCAGATGCCTTGTCTTGCATATCCACATAGATAAACGGAATGCCGTGCCACTCGACAAAACTGCGTAGGTCTTCATGGTTAGAGATGACGCACGGGATGTCCACTTCTAACTCGCCACTGCGCCAACGATGCAGCAAGTCGTTCAAGCAATGGTCTTGCTTGCTCACCAACACCACCAAGCGCTTTTTGATGTTGGAATCGGAAAGATGCCAAGTCATGTCGAACGCTTGAGCAATCAGCGCAAAGCGCCGAGAAAATTCTTCAGCGCCAAAGGGTAATGAATTCGCACGAATTTCTTGGCGCATGAAAAACAACTGTGCCTCTTGGTCAGTGTGATAACTCGCCTCAACAATGAAGCCGCCATGTTGTGCAATGAATGCACTCACTGCGGCGATGATGCCAGCGCGGTCTGGACAAGAGATAGTGAGGGTGTAGTGCTGGGTCATACTAAATTCCTAGTTTAATTTCGATGAATTGTATCGAATAACGCCGAACGATTATAAAAAGGGCGTGGGTAAAACTTGTACGACGACCGACTCTCCCCACAACGCGGACATGATACGCGTGGCAGGTTCAACTTCTCCGCTGGTAAAAAATTGTGTAGATGCATCACCTGCTATGCGCGCAGGCAGCTCGCTATGGATGCGCTGTTGCAAATGGCGCGCGACCGCCGCACCCGTATCCACGAGCGTGATTTCTGCGCCCACAATTTCGCGAATAAGGGGCGCGAGGAAGGGGTAGTGGGTGCAGCCGAGGATGAGTGTGTCTGCGCCCTGCGCTAACAAAGGGGCGGTGTAGCGCTCAATTAAGTGACGTGCTTGCACGCTGTGCAGTTCGCCCCGTTCGACTAACTCCACCAAGCCTGGGCAGCCTTGTGTAAGAATTTTTACGTGTCCTGCATATCTTTCTAGCAGGGCGGCAAAGCGCGCACTTTCTAATGTGCCCACGGTGGCTAACACGCCCACTACGCCACTTTTCGTTGCGGCTACCGCAGGCTTCACCGCTGGTTCCATGCCGACGATGGGGAGCTTGTTATATTTAACGCGCAATGCGTGAGCAGCCGCAGCGGTGGCGGTGTTGCAAGCGATGACGATAGCGTCTGCGCCTTGTTCAATTAAAAATTGAGTAATGGCAAGTGAACGCGCTTCGATGTAAGCAGGCGATTTGTCGCCGTAAGGCACGTGCGCCGAATCGGCCACGTAGATGAGGCGTTCGTTAGGGAGTATCTGGCGGATGTGGTGCAGGACTGACAAACCGCCCACACCTGAATCGAAGATGCCGATTGCACTAGAAACAGCCATGTCTAAAGTCTTCCCTAACCCTCAATCCCTCTCCCAGTGGGAGAGAGAAGTAAAGCCCTTCTCCCTCTGGGAGAAGGGTCGGGATGAGGGAAAGTTGTTCATGCATCCACCGCCTGATCGCGTAAAAACTCTTCATACGTGCCATGGTAGTCGTTCACTCCTTTGGCCGATATCTCAATGATACGTGTCGCCAGCGAAGAAACGAATTCGCGGTCATGGCTGACAAAGATCAGCGTGCCTTTGAACAGATCGAGCGCGGTGTTGAGCGATTCGATGGCTTCCATGTCCATGTGGTTGGTCGGCTCATCCATCAGCAATACGTTGGGTTTCGCCAACATCAACTTGCCGAACAACATGCGGCCTTTCTCGCCACCGGACAGCACTTTCACTCTCTTCTTTACATCGTCGCCAGAGAACAACAAACGACCGAGTGTGCCGCGCACCACTTGGTCATCGTCGTGCGGGCCGCGCCAGTTAGTCATCCATTCCATCATCTCGATGTTCTCGGCAAAATCCGCTGCATGGTCTTGCGCGTAGTAGCCCAGCTTGGCTTTTTCCGCCCATTTGATGCTGCCGTGATCAGCGGCAAGGTCACCCGCGAGGCAACGCAGCAAGGTCGTCTTACCGATACCGTTAGGGCCGATGATGGCAACCTTCTCGCCCGCGTCAATGCGGAAATTCACATTGGAAAAAAGCATCTTGTCGTAGCCCTTCGCCATCTTTTCCACTTCCACGGCGACACGATGCAGCTTGTCGCGCTCGTCGTATTCGTAACGGATGAAGGGGTACTGGCGGCTGGAAGGCTTGATGTCTTCGATTTTAATCTTGTCAATCTGGCGCGCACGCGAAGTGGCTTGCTTGGCCTTGGAAGCGTTGGCGGAAAAACGTGCCACGAACGCTTTCAATTCCGCGACTTTTTCTTTCGCTTTGGCATTGTCCGCAGACTGTTGCTCACGCGCCTGCGAGGAAGCCAACATGTAATCGTTGTAGTTGCCTGGATACACGGTGATCTTGCCGAAGTCCAAGTCCGCCATGTGCGTGCACACGCTATTCAAAAAGTGACGGTCATGGGAGATGATGACCATGGTCGAATTGCGCGCGTTGAGGATGTCTTCTAACCAGCGGATGGTGTTGATGTCCAAGTTGTTGGTCGGCTCATCGAGCAACAAGATGTCTGGATTAGAGAACAAGGCTTGCGCCAGCAACACGCGCAGTTTGAAGCCTGGCGCGACGGCACTCATCGGCCCCGTATGCAGATTGATGTCGATACCCAGACCCAGCAGCAACTCACCTGCACGTGCTTCAGCGGTGTAGCCGTCATATTCAGCGAACGTCGCTTCCAGATCGGCAGCGCGCATGTAATCTTCTTCCGTGGCATCAGGATTGGCATAGATCGCATCGCGTTCAGACATCGCTTCCCACATCTCATCGTGCCCCATCAGCACCACATCCAACACGCGCTTGTCTTCGTAAGCGAACTGGTCTTGGCGCAATTTACCGAGGCGCTCGGTCTTGTCGAGCATGACTTCGCCAGAGGATTGTTCTAGGTCGCGGCCAAGAATCTTCATAAAGGTGGATTTGCCGCAGCCGTTAGCGCCAATTAAGCCGTAACGGTTGCCGTCGCCGAATTTGACGGATACGTTTTCAAAGAGCGGCTTCGCGCCGAACTGCATGGTGATATTTGCGGTAGATAACATGGTGTTGCCTTATTTTTGAAGGCGCGCATTCTACCACCACCCCCTCAAATGACTTGGGCTAGAATCGGCCCTCATTTCACTTCGCTCGCTCACCCGTGAACCTGCTCAATTTACTCAATCCGGCGCATGAACACAGAATTGAAGTGGCCATGTTCAAACTGGCCAAAAGCAATGCTTTTCTGGATGTGGTTGCCCCAGTTGTGCTGCCCATCATTGTGGCTTTGGGTTTTAGTCATACGCTAGACCCGCAGGGCTTGCGCATATGGTTGCTGCTCATGCTGTGCGCGCTGCCTACAGGGCTGATGACATTTTGGGTTTTGCACCCCCAAGATAAATCTGCCGAGCCGACGGTTGCACGCTTGCACGCATGGCGCAAAATCAATCTGCTCTCCTTATTCGTAAATGGACTTTTCTGGGGGGGGATTGGTTTTTTATTTGACCCCGTACACCACATTCAAAATGCCGTATTCCTGCTGATTTTTTTAACGACCATCACCGTTGGTGGAAGCACCTTCGGAGTCCATTCACACCGCGCTTATTTTTTGATGGTGGCCTTTGCCTCCCTGCCCTTCATGCTGATGAATTTGTCGCTGGGTTTTTCTGGATACGCCACTCAAACAGCCTTGCTGATAGCCGTTTATTTTGCATTCCATGTCAAGTTGGCGCTCAACAGTCAGCGCGCATTCATTCATACACTCAATCTGCAATATGAAAATGAACAGATGCTGAAAGAAAAAGCCCTTGCCATGCAGTTAGCTCAACGCGAAAGTATCTACCGCGACTTACATGACGATGTCGGAGCGAAGTTATTAAGTCTCGCCATATCAACCCAACGCGCTAATCTATCGCGCGAAGCCGAATTGGCGCGCTCGGCGCTACAAGACTTGCGAGATGTGGTTTCGCGCTCTTCTCAAAGCGTCATTCAGTTTGATCATTTGTTGGCGGATTGGCGGGCTGAAACAGAACAAAGAACTCAATCTGCGGGGCTAAATCTGCATTGGCAGATTCCTATGGCGGCGGAGGATTGGCTTGTAAATCCTACGGCCGCACTTCATTTGAGGCGCTTATTGCGCGAGGCAGTCACTAATGTGTTGCGTCACGCCAGTGCTTCTCGCCTTTATGTAAGTCTTGAGAAAGAAGGCACTCGCTTTAGATTGTTGGTGCAGGATGACGGCATCGGATTGCCCAAGAGCGCACTCAAAGCCAATCGCGGCATGAACAGCATGCAAGCACGTGCAGCAAACTTGGGTGGGAAAGTCACATGGGAATCACTTTCACCTTGCGGTTGCAAAGTGGCCATCGAATTTTCCATTCTGCAACTCACGCTAGATTCAGCGGTACTAGCGTGAATTTCCCAATGGGACGGCGGCTACAAGTCCTCGTTCTATTTAAACCAACCCCATCCCCTTTGCCCGCACCGCCGCTTCGGCACGTGAGCTTACGTTGAGTTTGACGTAAATGTTTTTCACATGGTCATTCACGGTGTGGCGTGAAATTTCGAGTAGGGCGGCGATGTCCGCACTGTTCAGTCCGCGCGCCAGATGGAGCAACACCGCTTGCTCGCGTTCAGACAAGGTCAGTGCAGAGTCGATGGGCGTGTCATCGAGTTTCGGGCTTACCTTAAAGTATCCGAGTAAACGCCGTGCAATGGCGGGGGACAGTGGGGGACGCCCCTCGCTAATGCCATGCAGTTGATTGATGAGCAGCGCTGGCGGTTGATCTTTGAGTAAATAGCCCTGCGCCCCAGCACGTAACGCAGGAAACAAATGCGCATCGTCGTCAAAAATAGTGGCGACTACAATCATGCAGTGTGGAAAGCGTTCAGCTAAAGCATCAACAACCGTTGTGCCATCACCATCTGGCAAGGATAGATCGACCAGAGCCAGATCAAATTGAAATTGATTGATGATGTTGAGGGCGTCCGCGATGTTTGATTCGCAGCGCACGCGAATGCCAGGGAACGCAGCTTGAATGACTTCGCGCAACAAAACTTGCGATTCAGGCAGGTCTTCTAATATCAACGCCATTCTCATAGTTGCGGAATCTCCACACTTAATTGCACGCCCGTATCTAGCGCATTCATACGCAATATACCGCCACATTCGGCAATACGTCCGCGCATATTGCGCAAACCATAGCCCTCAACCCAATGTGCGGGCGCACGCACCACGCCATCATTTTCTACGCTGATGTACAGCGTGGCGGTGTGCAGGAGCACCGTAATGACAATTTTTTTGGGAGCGGCATGTTTTAGCGCATTGCTAATCATTTCGCGCAGCACCGATTCCAGCGTGGCTTTGTTGCGCGCGGATAAAACCGCCTCACGAGTGAATACGCCTTGCTCCCAGTACAAGGTGCAAAGTGCCGCATCGCAACGGGCGTTTGCTTCGGCGCGCCAATCGGCTAACGCGCTCATCAACGGTATCGGTTGGTTATTCATCGCGGCGATGGAGGTGCGCAAATCTTGCATGGCTTCTTGCGCAAGGCTGGCATCGGGACTGCCACGCAAGTGATGAATCAACTTCAACAATCGCGCCCCAAGGTTGTCATGCAAATCGCGGCTGATGCGTAAGCGCTCTTGCGTGACGCCTTGCTCGTAACTGGCGCGTCCCTGCAACACCTGGTCTAGTAAATGCGTCATGGAAAGCGCAAAAGCGGCATCACGTGAGGAGAATAATTGCCTGCCCTGCTTGGCGTAGCGCAAGGTATAGGCAGGCAAAACGCCACTCGTGGCAAGGTTCAAGCTTAAGCCATCATCGGCAATGCCTGGGGTGACATGGGCGGTGCTTGCGTTGAGTTCGAGGGGTGCAAATACTCGATTAAGCAAGGCCTCCCAACACGCAATTTGTTGAGGTGGCGTGGCGGCATAAGCCACTGCGGATAATTCAGGTAACAGTAATTCAAACTGCTGCTCACTATGATTGACCAAGCGCCGCCATAACCACATACGCACTGGAAAATACAACCAGACGGCTAGCAATAAACTCAAGCCAAGTGATGCGCCCTGCGTGACCCCAAAATAGGCAAAAGCCATATCTAGCAGCAACACCAGCATGGCACCCCCCACCCATAAGTAGCCGCGATACGCCCACTGATTCAAATCGAACAACTGATAGCGACGCAATCCCAGTGCGATACCCAAATAAATAATCAGGAAGTAGCCAAATGCGAAGCCCTGTTGCGGCATGGGAAACAAGCCCAACACCTGCGAGCCAAACGTGGTGAAGATGAATGAGCCGCTGCCTACCACGAGCGACAAAGTGAACCATCGCAAAGCCGCCCGCTCTAGCGGCTGGCCGCGCGATTTACGCCACTGAATGCCAGCAAACACAATGGCTAACACCATCTCTATCATCACAGGCACGCGCGAACCCCAATTTTGATTGGGTGCACAACGCCATACATCCGCTGCCAGCCATAGTCCAAAAAACGCCCACAACCACAACAGGTAGCGCACGCGTAATAAAGGTCTTGGGTAGGTCGCAAAAATAGCCACCAGCGCACACCCAAACATAAATGCGCCTAGATGATTAAGTGAAGCCAACCAGCGGAACATTTCACCCGGCAAGGCTAATTCACGGGTGCTGTAAATGGCGGCAGGTAAGGTAAAGATAGGAAACATCGCGCCGGATAAGCCAAACATGCGTGCGCCCCAGTCGTCCTTGCGCAGCAAATAAATCCAACTTGCGAGCATTAAGCCAACCAAACCAACGCCTAACTGAAACCAAAACACCACAGGCAAACTAGCCAGCGGACGTGGGCTTGGATGCACCACACGGCTACCTATTAACCCAGCTTCATCCTGCCATTCCAAAGTCACTTGAGGAGACTGCAAAATCGTGGCGAAAGCGCTTTGGCGCGTAAAAAAATCCTGCATTTCTGCGTAGGTATCGAAGAAATCAGGCTCTTCAATCAAGTCAGTCGGCAACACGTCTATCGACTCATTTGTTGCAGAAATGAGACGGACGACGCTAGCCCCCGCTGGAATTTGTTGCAAAAAACGCAACTCGTGCTCGACCACATTAACGGACTTGCCCCCCTCCGCCACCGTTAGCGTCACCCCCAGCCATGGGGTTTGCAAAGCCATCCAAATTGCAAAAATCCCGCAGGCAATGCCTATCAAGCTAATTTGAAACCAAGCATAAAGCGGAGCTTTTGAAAAAATGCGCATCCAATTTCCCTCTAAATTTTGATAACGACATTATCAGAAGCCCGCCTGAAAGCTACCCCCTAGAACGCGGGATTGTGCGAATGAATACATCCTTACAGAATTCATGCTCAAGCTGAAAAGAGAAAAGTGCTGTGAAAAAGTATTTTGAATGTTTGTCAATATGCCTAATGGCCTAGACATTTCAGCGGGCGGTCTATGCCGAACAGCATATTGTTGAAGCAGCCAAAAATGACTACTTTGCGCAGGCTTTATTAAAAATTAAATCAAGGAGATCGAAACGATGTCACAACCTATTAGAAATATAGTCATCGCGCTGTTGGCGGGTTTAGTCTTGGTGGGGTGTGCAAGCCCCTTGGCACCACCCAAGCCAGAAATGTTCAATTTCGAGCAGGTCGCCAAAGACCCCAGCGATGAAGTCAAAAAGAATTTGACCGTTGATTACTACGGGGATGGAACGAAGGGAACCAAAAAATTTGTGATTGGTGCTTTCCAAGTGCGTTTCCGCAATGACTTGACTGGAAGATATTCTGTAGGTGCTTCAGCAATGGCACAACAAGGCGGCGCTTCAGTGGAAGACCCTTTCTATTTGAGCGGTAATAACGATGCCTTATTCCAAAAAGTGACCAATGATCTGTACAAAAGATTTGTTGCTGAGTTGAAGCAGCGCGGTATTCAAACGGTCGGGCTGTCGGCAATCAGGCAACAACCTGAATTTCAGAAGTATCTTAAACAAGAAAAATCCAGTGGGTATTCCGAGAAATTTATGGCAGGTGCCATCAGTTGTGATCTGTGTGACGAAGGGCCAGCAGGCAGCATTGCTGGGGTAATGGCGATGCTAATACCCAATGTCACCGCAGCCGAATATGACGTGTTTACCCCGAGTGATGTTCCCTCAGTCGAGTACAGCTTGCTGGGGTCTGCCACAGATTCAGGGAATGTGGTTGTTCCCCGTATCGCCCCGATAAACTGGATAGACGCTTCAGCCAAGGCAGGTGCCGGACTCATTAACGTGGGCTTTGAAGTTGAATTGATGAAGTTTGACCGCGAAGATCGCGGCAGTTCAATCACCATGAGCCATGCTCCTATGTTGCGTACCAAGCTCATCTCTTTTAACGCATTCCCAGCTGGCGCGAAGTTTTCCTTCAATCTGTGGGGCAGACCCATTGATGATGGCCTCATGATTTACCCGAAATATCGCGGGAAAAAACACACGAATCTATTTGCCGCCGCAATGAATGGAGATGTCTTCAACAAGCAATGGATTGAGATTGATGATGGTTCAGTCACAGCAGATGTGGTAGGGGCGGTGACTCCAGTTGCTGATAAGTTTCCAGCAGCGTTCAAAAAATCCACCGATGCTCACCTGAACATGATCATGCATGTATTTGATCATCAGGCTGACTACAAATAATTTTCACAGACGGGCGCACTGCGCCCGTTTATATTTCAGGGAGACAACATGAAACAAAACACCATTTTTTCACTTGGATTGTTGAGCTTAGCAGCAACGGTTTCTTTTACCGCACTCGCTGGGGACAATGCGTTGATGTATGAACATCAAACCTATGGATATTCACCTGCCGCTGGTTCGGCATTAACCTTGAACCTGCATTCGGTTTCGCTACTCGATACCACAGGCGCAATGTCAGCCACGTTAGCGGGTGCGGTAAATCAAGAGTTATCCCGCGAAAAAGCGGCCAAGGAAAAAGTTCAGGACATCTGGTTGGGCAGGACAAA
Organism: Sideroxydans sp.; assembly: GCA_036171075.1. Taxonomy (GTDB): domain Bacteria; phylum Pseudomonadota; class Gammaproteobacteria; order Burkholderiales; family Gallionellaceae; genus Sideroxyarcus. The sequence continues at coordinate 21,150 of JAVHQJ010000097.1, forward strand.
CGACACCACCTACACCTACTCATGGCAACAACCTCATCCTGTAGCAAACGATGGGGAGTTGTATCGGTTCTTCTGGTCAAGCGAGGGACATGCTTCGCAGATGTGGACGAAGAAAAATACCGATCCAGCACCAGCAATGTGGGGGCTGGAGTATCACGGAAAACTTTGGAGTAAAGAAAGCACCCCCGCTTCTTATGCGCTAGGTTGGGGGATAGTCAATTACCACTTACGTTCCAACTATCTCAATCCTAGAACATCGTCAAACGCGTATGCTGGCTCGGGATACGACTACGTATCAACTTCATTTCCTCTCGATGTGTCGGGGACTTTCAACCCGCTGGATTCGGTTGCGGTGTATGGCGATTTTGCAATCGGGCCCATCAACATCATTCGCAAACAGCCTAGATATTCCCATTTTGAGGGGGGCGCAATTTGGACGCTGACTAAGGCAATACGCCTGAAAGCTTCCTTCAAACAAGTGCGTGATTACATGTCGGATGATCCAGGTAGCAAGAGCTCATACAAGATTAACTATACGGCTAATATCTTTTCGCTGGGTGCGGGTTGGTATTTCTAGAAGTAGTAATTTCGTTCATCTTTGGTGAAGGATGAACGAACACCGTTATCGTTTCACCAGTACGCGTCCCTTTACTTGCAAGGAGCACCTATGAACTACCCCCGTTTATTGACCGCAATTTTGTTTGCTTGTTTGTCGATGCCCGCAATTGCAGGTTTGCAGGAAGCCAAACAAGCGATGGAGAAAGAGGATTACCCTGCCGCACTTAAAGAATGGAAGGCCTTGGCAGCCAAAGGCGATGCCGAGGCTCAATTTCAATTGGGCGTGATGTATGGCTCCGGCATGGGGATCGAATCCAATATCGACACTGCTGTGCAGTGGTACGCCAAAGCCGCCAAACAGAATCACGCAAAGGCGGCTCATGTGATGAGCATCGCCTATCGCGCTGGACAAGGCGTGAAAAAGGACGAGGCCGCTTCGCTCGCGTGGTTGAAGAAAGCAGCTGAACTGGGGGCACCTCGCGCCCAAAATACTCTAGGGGATCGTTACTTCGACGGTGATGGCCTTGCTAAAGATTTCGCACAGGCGTTGGCTTGGTATCAAAAGGCAGCCGACCAGAATGATGCATTAGGTCAGCGCAATATGGCTTACTGCCATGCAAACGGCGCGGGTGTGCCCAAAGACGAAGTGAAAGCAGAAGAATGGTATTTGAAAGCCGTCGCACAGAACCAGCGTGATGCGCAATACGAGTTGGGTGTGTTGTACATGGGGCAAAAGAAATTCAAAGAAGGCGTAGTTTTGCTAAACAAAGCCGCAGAAGCAGGTCATCTGGAGGCTCATGTTGATATGGCACTCGCCTTCGCCTTGGGCAATGGGGTAGAGCAAGACTTGGAACGGGCTTACCTCATCCTGCTCATGTCTGAAGACATCGGGCAAAGTGATCGTGCCAACGATCTCAAAGGAAAGATCGGCAATATGCTCACCGATGACCAAAAAGCTAGAGCAAAGCAGGATGCTATTCTGAATGGCCTTTCTAAGTGAATGTTGGATGTCGCGTGATATTCAGTTTATTGAATCCGCATTTTTTCAAGCATTCTGTAGATGACGTTGCGTCCATTTCTGCAACGCGCCTTCCACTAGTGAATACACCGCAGGCACGACCACTAGGGTCAGCAAGGTAGAGGTGAGCATGCCTCCAATGACCGCGATGGATAACGGACCGTTGGTTTCTGCGCCCGCCCCTAATCCTAATGCGGCGGGAAGCAGTGCCAGCATGATGGTGGCGGAGGTCATGAGGACGGGGCGCATGCGCGTGGGGCAGGCATCTAACAAGGCTTCGTTCACGTCCATACCTTGTTCGCGTCGCTGGTTGGTTAGGTCAATGAGCAAGATAGAATTTTTCGCCACGAGGCCGACCAGTAACACCAAGCCGATCATCGAGTAAATGTTCAACGTGGTGCCAGTGAGCCACAAGGCGGCCACGCCACCAATGATGGCGAGCGGTTGCGCCACCATGATGATGAAGGGTTGCACAAAGGAATTGAATTGGCTGGCGAGCACCATGTACAGCAAGATGATGGCAAGGCCAAACGCAAAAATCATATAGCCCACCGTCTTGCCAAATTCGGCAGCTTGTCCAATCAGTTGAATACGATAACCCGCTGGCAAAGTGGCATCGGCAACTTGTTGTAATTTCTGCGTGGCTGCGCCCAATGCCATGGTGGGCGTGGCGTAAAAAGTGGCGGAGTAATTCATGTCATAACGCCCCACCACGGCTGCCGCGAGCTTGCGTTCAAACGTGGCGACACTATCCAAACGCACCATGCTGCCATCTTTGGCGCGCACGTAGAGACGGCGTAAATCTTCAGGTTGGGTAAGCACACCGTCACTCGCTTTAAGGCGAATGTAGTAGCGCTGACCATCACCCGGGTCGTCGTTGTATTGCGCCACGTCCATGCCCCCGCTCATCACGTTGACGGCCATCGCCACATCCTGCGAAGACAATCCGAGTGCAGCGACTTTATCTCGATTTACTTTGACAACAAGTTCGGGCAAGTCCAGCTGCATGTCCAAATCAACACGTCCAATGCCTGGAATTTCTTTCGCTACTTTGCGTTGCAGCTCGCCGGATAGCCGACCGACTTCGGCCAAATTAGGCCCTGTAAGCACAAATTGCAGCGGGTCGCCGCGCTGCCCACCGATGCGTGCGGTGGGTGCAGGAAACGCACGCACGCCGGGGATGCGGGCTAATTCAGTGCGCAATATCGCCATCAATTCTTGCTGACGAATGTTGCGTTCATGGCGCGGCGACAGCTTAACGCTCACCGAGGCTTGGTTGACTTGCCCTGCCGTACCCAGCCCCACTGCGCTAAATACGCCAACAATTTCTTTGTGAGTCGCCAACACTTTTTCCACTTCGTCGAGACGACTTTTGGTGTATTCAAGTGACGATCCTAAAGGCACTTTAGCGAACACACTAAAGCCACCTTGATCTTCGTCAGGCATAAATCCTTTGCCCACCTTGGCAAAGAAAAAGGTGCTAGACACCACTACCAACAACGTGGCGGCAATCACTTTCCAACGATGCTGCAATGCCCATGCCAGTGCGCGCTCATAAAAACAATCCAGCCGCTTAAAGGTGTTGTCGAGTAGGTGATAAATTTTGCCGTGCTGTTTGGTCGTGGTTAAAAAACGCGAGCACAACATGGGTGTGAGGGTGAGCGAAACGAAAAGCGACACCAGCACCCCCACCGTCACCACCACTGCAAACGATTTGAAGAACATGCCGATGATGCCGCTCATAAAAATAACTGGCGCAAAAATAGACACCAAAGAAAGGGATGCGGCCATCACCGCAAACACTACTTCTCGACTGCCATTGATGGCCGCACCGAAGGGCTCGGGGTCGATTTCTTCGCGATGGCGGAAAATGTTTTGGCTTCGGTCGCCAGCTTGCGCAGGCTTAACGTTCACTTCGCTCTCATTAGCCTCCACCGAAACAGTTCCCGCCATTGTTTGATGGCGGAAAATGTTTT
>JAVHQJ010000097.1:24801-27554 GCA_036171075.1 Sideroxydans sp.
TCATTAGCCTCCACCGAAACAGTTCCCGCCATTGTTTGATGGCGGAAAATGTTTTGGCTTCGGTCGCCAGCTTGCGCAGGCTTAACGTTCGCTTCGCTCTCATTAGCCTCCACCGAAACAGTTCCCGCCATTGTTTGATGGCGGAAAATGTTTTCTAACACCACAATCGAGTCGTCCACCACCACACCCACCAATAGCAGCAAACCTAACAGCGTCATTGAGTTGAGGGTGTAACCCAAGAAATACAGTGCCGCAATCGCGCCCAACAAGGATACGGGAATGGCCACGCAAATAATGAGTGTCGAGCGCACGCTGCGCAAAAAAATCCACACCACAATCGCCGCCAGCAAAGTGCCTTCAAGCAAATGCTCACGTAGCGAACTGACCATTTCTTTAATGAAGGTCGAGTCATCTGTAGACACTTTTAAGGTCATGCCTGCGGGCAGATTGGGCATGATGTCTTTTTGCAATCTTTGCTTCACCGCATCCACCACTTCAACGGTGTTCGAGCCAGACACTTTCACAATGCCAATGCCCACCCCTGGCTGCCCGTTGAAGCGTGCCAATTGCCGTTGCTCGGCCAAGCCATCCTCAATTTTTGCCACGTCACGCAAACGAATCGGCGCACCCTCACGATACGTCACCACCATGCGTTGCAAGGTTTCTAGACTGTGAAATTCCAAATCCAAATGCAGCAAAAATTCGTTGTAATCGCCCACGATAAATCCGCCGGGCATTTGCAAATGCTCTCTTCCAAACGCAGCCGAAATATCTTGTGCTGTGATACCCAACGAGGCCATGCGCACGGGGTCAGCATGAATACGGATCGTGCGATCACGCCGGCCTCCAATCCGCACTTCGCCCACCCCATTGATGCTTTCCAGCTTTTTCTTAATCGTGTTGCTAGCGTATTGATTAAGCTGCTGCACGGTGCGGTCACCTTGCAAAATAACCCAGAACACGGCGCTTGCGCCGCTGTCCATTTTTGCCACCACGGGTGCATCCGCATCTTTCGGTAAGCGTCGCATCGCTTGGCTGATACGTGATTGCACTTCATTGAATGCGATGTCCACATTCTTTTCCAACGCAAACGTAATCACCACCACCGACACACCTGGCGAAGAGCTCGACTGCACATGTTCAATGCCTGGCACGCTGTTCACCGCGTTCTCAATCACGCTGGTGACGCTCATATCCACGCTTTCAGGATTGCCGCCGCGCAAAGTGGTGGTCACGGTGATGATGGGGAAGTCAACTTTAGGGAACTGGTCAACGCCAACGCGCTGATAAGAGATGATGCCGAACAGCATCATGGCGGCACTCAACATCACCGCAAAAACGTGTCGTTTAATCGAGAGTTCTGGCAGATTCATAGCGAGCCTTATGCAGTCAAATTAAGAAAATTATTGTGCAACCGGTTTTGCCGTGGAAACGGACACCGCCGTACCATCCGACAAAAATCCTACACCATCAACCACCACCGTTTCGCCCACACTCAAGCCTTGCAAAATCTCTATGTAACCGTCCTGACTTATCCCCATCTGCACCACACGCTGCTTCGCTTTACCTGCCTCTACCACATACGCCACCTGCCCTGCGGGACGTAACACAATACTGCGCGCGGGTATCGCCACGGCCTTGGCATGGCGCGCCATTACCACCCAACCGGTCAAGGTCGAACCCGGCTTCCAATTGCCCGGATTGTCAAAAGCAACGAAAGCATCAAAGCTGCGATTGCTGGCACTCGCCATCGGCTTCACTTCAATAATTTTTCCCGTGACGACAGCCTCATTACCCAGACTTGAAATTTTGACTTGCATGCCGCGCAAAATTTGACTGGAAAGGGTTTCTGGAAAAGAAAATTTGGCGCGTAATTTTCGCAAGGAGACCACTTGAAACAAAGGATCTCCCACGCGTACAAATTGTCCAGCGACGACTATTTGCTTTTCAACACGCCCCGACACTGGAGATAAAACCTGCGTCTTACCCACGCTACGCTGTGCAATCACCAACTGCGCACGCCCCGCCGCAAGTTGTGCTTGAAGCACCTCTTGTTGCGCTTCCGCATCCTCCAACCCCGCTTGAGAAATAAAATTTTGTTCGCGCAATCCGCGCAAACGCTGCAAATTTCTAGCCTGATTGGCGGCCACGGTTTGCAGGCGCTGCACTTCCGCCTTCACCGCTTGCAAAGAAGCCCCTGCGTCGCCCGCATCTAAAATTGCCAGCACCTGCCCAGCTTTAACATCACTACCCGCAGCCACTTTAACCTGCACCACCTTGGCAGCCACCTCTGCGGAGATAACGGGGTCGGCCATACTCTCCAGCACTCCCACCGACTCTTCCAACAGATTCATATCGCGCGCCTCACTCAATGCAACCGTGACAGGTATGCCAGGCGCTTCCGCTTTTTTATCCTCAACGGACTTATTACAGCCCGCCAATAAAGAAAGCACGAAGGCGGCGATTAAAGCAATGCGTGGCGTCATGATCATCCTGTCTATGCGAACGAGAAGCAAAAATAAAAAAAGCGGAAGCACTAGCAGTGTCCGCAAAATATAAAGTGATGCTTGAATTTATTTGCAACGAAATTCTGCAAATAAAGATGTGGGCTACGTGTAAAAAAAGATCGAAGAAAGGGCACAACGCTACTACCCGGCGCCGGCCCAAATCTACGAAGCTTAGGCGCCGAGGATGCCTTTACCTGCTACTTTTTTTGCTGCTGGTTTTTTAGCGGCTACTTTTTTAGCAGCGGG
>JAVHQJ010000097.1:27654-45824 GCA_036171075.1 Sideroxydans sp.
TTTTTTAGCGGCTACTTTTTTAACAGCGGGTTTCTTTGCGGCGACTGCTTTTTTCACTGCTGGTTTTTTGGTAGTGGTGCTTTTTGCTTTGGTATCTGCTGTTGCCATTTTTATTCCTTTACAAAGTTTGATGGACTAACCAGGTACTTCTTTTTTCGTGCAACCACTGCACTTCCGATGCGCCTTCCTGTTACTTCATCACTTCAAAATCGCACGGTGACTGCATTCTATGCGTGATTATTTTTTTAACGCAATAGATTTATGCAATTAAGTGCAAATAAATCAAGCGAGAAGTTTCTCGGCAGCAAAAAGTTGGCTCACATTTTCACGCGCCCTCACCTCAAAAATTGCACTGCCATCCACCATGATTTCGGCCGCGCGCGGACGCGTGTTGTAGTTAGAACTCATGCTCATTCCATATGCACCCGCCGACATCACCGCCAGCCTATCGCCTTGTTCTACGGCCATTGCACGGGCACGTCCAATAAAATCTCCGGTTTCGCAAATGGGGCCAACGACATCAAAAGTGTGCGCCGGCGTGTCACGTTTTTGCACGGGAAGTATGGCGTGATACGCATCGTAAAGTGCGGGGCGCATCAAGTCATTCATCGCGGCGTCCACGATAGCAAAATTTTTCTCTTCGCCGTTCTTGAGATATTCGATGCGCGTGAGCAACACGCCCGCGTTACCCACCAACACGCGCCCCGGCTCGACAATGAGTTTTTGCGTGCGTCCTTGCAGTGCACCCAACAGCGCCTCGGCATAGTGCGCGATTGAGGGGGGCGTTTCAGCATCGTAGCGAATGCCCAGACCACCGCCCAAATCGAGGTGTTCCAACACAATGCCGTGCGCAGCAAGTTGATCGACCAACGCTAAAACTTTTTCAGTAGCCGCGATGAATGGGCTGCTGTCGGTGAGTTGCGAACCGATGTGGCAATCCATTCCTGTTACGCGCAAATGCGACATGGCGGCGGCTTCCTGATACAAGGCGAGCGCTTCGGTGTACGCCACACCAAATTTATTTTGTTTGAGTCCCGTCGAAATATACGGGTGCGTTTTAGCATCCACATTGGGATTCACGCGCAGGCTAATCGGCGCAATTTTCCCCATGCTTTTTGCCACGGCATTGAGGCGCGCCAACTCGGGGGCGGACTCCACGTTAAAACATAAAATGCCGACCTCTAGCGCCAACCGCATTTCAGCTTCACTTTTACCCACGCCCGAGAAAACAATTTTTTGCGCCGCCCCCCCCGCTGCCAATACACGCTGAAGTTCGCCGCCCGACACAATGTCAAAACCCGCGCCCAAACGCGCGAACACATTGAGGATAGCCAAATTAGAATTCGCTTTTACCGCGAAGCAAATTAAGTGTTCACGACTTTTGAAGGCTTGCGCAAATTGTTGGTAGGCATCGGTAAGGGCGGCGCGTGAATACACGTAGCACGGCGTGCCAAATTGCTGGGCGATATCGTCGAGCGCAACTTGCTCTACGTGCAGTTGATTGTGAGAGTAATGAAAGTATTCGTTCATGATTTTAGGGGTGCGGAGTTGTAGGGGACGACGGAGTTGAATTGTGCGCGGGCGGTGGCGGTAAAAATAACGGGCCTTTACGCCCACATCCTTGCATGGCAACTAACAACAGCAACATAATGCCAACGGTTCGCATAGCAGCACTCTTTCTTCAATATCAAAACGGGCGGAATTATATGACGGAAAACATCGTGAACGCTTTGTTCGCCCGTATTCAACAAGAGGTTGATGCGCGTGGCGCGGATATTTTGCAACAGGTCAGCGGGCATGCACTGCGTCTTGAGTTTGCTGACGGACAGCGCATCGTCATCAACCACGACCCGCTTAAAAACAGCATTTGGCTGGCCTCGCGCACAGGGGGACTAGAATTTTTAGCGCACGCCAACACGTGGTATGCGCCCATGCAGATCGAATTTTTTAGTCATCTGCATGCGTGCATTGACCAAACTTTAGCCAGCAATGTGCTTAATCAACGCGCACCAAGTGAGCGTCTAGCCAAGCCCACTGCCGCGCCAGCTATCGTGATTGAAGAAGTAGCCCCCTCGCACTGGCTGCGCAACGTGCTGATTATCGCGCTCGCTGCCGCACTCGGATTCTGGGCTGCACAGCGCTCACCGCAAACGCACCCATCGCCTGAAGCCAATCTTGACGGGAAAACGCAGTTCATCGACGTAGCGCCTGCCCACACAAAAATGCAGTGTGCGGGCAACCTCCCCGCGCATGCCACAGTGTCTATTTTTTCTGACAGCGGGCTGCGCGTCGACCGTGCGAATGATGCGGAAGTCACTTTGCGCAACGACCATTCACACCCTCTTTTATTCATCTTGGCAGCACCCAACACAGTTATTCCATTGCTTTCTGTGGTGCTGCATGCACGCCAAGACACGCGCATCCATTTACCATCGGGGCGCTACGACATGCTGTTTGGGGTGGGACAAACTTGGTGCAATACGCAACTCGGATTTTCGGATGGTCAGCTCATCAAAATTGAACAATCACTCTTGGTGCAAATGGATAGGCCTATGCAACTGTCGATGCAATCTTCTGGCGCAGGCGCGGCAGATTTTCAGCTGTTCGTAAAAACGGTGATGCCCGAAGCCGCTGCGCCACCCCCACCGACTTTTTCAGGTGATGGCAGCATGACAGTGCAACGACAGGGTAATGGGCATTTCTATTTGCCCGGTACGATTGCTAATGTTCCTGTGACATTTATGGTGGATACAGGCGCGTCTGTCACCTCTATTTCGAGCGACATCGCACGCCAAGCGGGCATTCACAATTGCAAAGAAGTGCAGTTTCAAACGGCGAATGGTGCGACCACTGGCTGCATTGCACTCGCACCCAAAATGACGCTGGGAAATTTTGTGCTTGAAAACATCACCGTCGCAGTGATGCCTAATTTGGAAACGAATCTATTGGGTGCAAATGTATTGCGTAATTTCCAAGTCAACCAAAGCGATGGGCTGATGCTCATCGGACGCAAATAAAAGGGACGCAAGATGACTGAACATGAATTTAATACCGCCGCTGATGCCGTATTTCAACGTATTGAGGAGGCGTTGGAACATGACAACCACGATATTGATTACGACAACAATGGGGTGGTGATGGAAATTGAATTCGGCAATGGCAGCAAAATTATTGTGAACCGCCATCAGCCCAATCAGGAGATTTGGCTGGCCGCTAAATCGGGTGGGTTCCATTACGCATTGCATGCGGGCAGTTGGCAAAGTGCGCGCGATTCGAGTGAGTTGTTCACCCAACTCACTTCACTGTTCGCCGAACAAAACGTCGCCCTGCAATTTTAATCCAGGGGGCGACCATGTTCGATTCCGTGCTAACGCTCATCCAAGCACAATTCCAAAATCAACTGTTCGTGGGCGGCTTTGTGCTCGGCGTAATGGGCTTACTCGCCGCTTGGCTACGCAAAGTGCCGGGCATGTTGTGGTCGTATTTCAATCGCGTATTTATCGTCACCGCCGTCATCGACAGCCGCAATGATTTATTCAGCGCACTCATCACTTGGCTCAACGATTTGCCATTTGGTCGCAGTAGCCGCTTCTTCACCGTCATCCAAGAGAACGCTGACCCCGACGACGAAAGCAGCGCCAATGGCATGCCGCAACTCCTGTACAGCCCGGCGCCTGGCTTTCATCTGTTTTGGTTTCAGGGACACCTGATGTGGATTGAGCGTGAAGTGAATATGAATCTGCAAGTGGTGGATACCTTACGCATCCACGTGCTGTTCGGTTCGCGCCGTTATCTAGAAACCTTATTGGATGACGTGCTGAAACGCACCTATTCGCGCCTCGCCAATCACACGCTGATGTTCACCGTAGATAACTGGGCAGAAAGTTGGCGCAAAGCGGATGCGCGTCCGCGCCGTGCGATTGACTCCGTGGTGCTGGATGGCGAAATACGTCAGCGTTTGCTGGATGATGTGAGTGGCTTTTTTGCCAAGCGTAGCTGGTATGCGCAGATGGGCATTCCTTGGCGCAGAGGCTATTTGCTATATGGCCCGCCAGGTACAGGCAAGACCAGCATGGCATTTGCACTCGCGGGCGAGCTGCATCTAAACCTGTGCTGGTTGTCGCTCACCAATCCCAAGCTGAACGACCAAACCATTGCCATGTTGTTGCAGAAAACGCCTGCGCGTTCATTGATTTTGATTGAGGATGTAGATGCATTTTTTGCCGCGCGCCAAAAACAAGACGAGCGTATTGCGGTGAGTTTTAGTGGCTTGCTGAATGCTTTAGATGGCGTAGCCGCGCAAGAGGGTCGCATTATTTTTCTCACCACCAATCACCATGAAATGCTTGACCCTGCACTAATTCGTCCGGGGCGCATCGACGTGGAATTCAAACTTGATCTCGCCTCGCGCGAGCAAATAAGCAGCATGCTGCTGCGTTTTCATGCTGATCAAAAAGTGGCTATTGATGAACTGGTCGCCACGTTGCCTGAACGCACCTTAAGCCCCGCACAAATTCAACAAGCGTTGTTGTCGCAACCCGAATTTGCAGCGGTCGCTGCCTCGCTGCGCGCCCAATCCGAATAAAATTCTCTGTCTTACAGCAGGGAGATGAAACTTGTGTATGCGCTCGATTCATCGCGCGCGCACAAGCTACTCGGCAATGCCATAGCCATGTAACTCCTTGCGGCATTGTTTGTAGTCGGGGCAAGCACTTTCCACCACCTTCCAAAACGCCGCCGAGTGATTCATTTCACGTAGGTGTGCCAACTCATGTACCACCACGTAATCAATCAGGTGCAAGGGCATTTTGACCAATTGCCAATTAACCCGTACCACGCCGCGTGTGGTGCAGCTGCCCCACTGGGTACGTGCTGACGAAAGTTTAAGTGCGCTGGGCATCACGTTTAATTGTGGGGCGAAGTGCGCGATGCATTCTTCAAATACGCGCATGGCTTCACTGCGATACCAAGCCGTTACCGATTTTTCGATACGTGTCGCATCCGCCTCTACCCCCACAGGAATCAGCAGAATTTCGCCTTGCAGCTGGGCTTGCGCAGCACGTGCGTAAGGGGTGAGCTGCAACACAAACGTCTCGCCACGAAACGGCAGGGGCGCGCCATCGCGCCACTCAATCGCCGCCCCTTTTTTGGATTGCCAACTGCCTAATTTACCCACCACCCACTCTGCTTTTTCCAACAGCACGCTATGCAGCCATTTTTCCGAAGCGCGCAACGGCGCGCTTACGGTAAGACCGCGCTCGTCAATGCGCAGGCCGATGCTGCGACGTTTGCTGCGTTTGAGGGTGTAAGTGATGTGCGTATCGAGCAACTGAAGTGTGCGTTGCTCGACGTGAATAGGCACCGAGGATTTATTTGAAGAAGTGAACATCAACCCAGCTTGGTCATCTCGCCTTCAATCCAGTCCTCGGTCAAGCGATTGATCTCGTCGGCCTTCAAGCCCGTGGTGATAATGGGTTTGCCAATCACCATAACGATGGTACCGGGGTGTTTGATGAAGGAGTTTTTGCCCCAAAATTTGCCTGCGTTATGCGCCACAGGTAATACCATGGCGCCACTTTGTTCGGCTAGCATCGCACCGCCGATTTTGTATTTTCCGCGCTGACCAAACGGAATGCGCGTGCCTTCAGGAAACATCACAACACTAAATCCTTCAGCCAGTTTTTGCTTACCTTGCTCCAACACTTGGCGCATAGATTCTTTGCCTTTGCTGCGATTCAGAGTGATGGGGGCAGATAAAGCCAACAGCCATCCAAAAAAAGGAATCCACAATAGCTCACGTTTTGCGACCCACACATGCGCTGGCAATACGGTTTGCAGCGAGATGGTTTCCCATGCAGATTGGTGCTTACTCAACACGATGCAAGGTTGCGCGGGGATGTTTTCTGCACCGCGAATTTCCATACGAGTGCCGCAAATTACTTTGAGCAACCACAAAATACCCACCGCAAAACCCGATAGCAAACGGTGCCGCGTGTGTTGCTTAAAGGGATAAATGAAAGGCGAAAGCAGCGCGTAAGCCGTTGTGTAGAGAAATTGTGCAAGCGTAAAAATAATCGAACGTATTAGTGTCATAGCAATGTCGAAACTACCGCAGCGAGGTCAGGAAAAATACGCGTGCCTTGTGGCAAGCCGCCTTTGGCTTGGGTTTTGCTTCCCTTGCCGGTGAGTACCAAATATGGGATCGCACCGAGGCGCGCGGTGGCTTCCAAATCACGCAGTGAATCACCCACGGCGGGCACACCTTGCAAGCTGCACGCAAATCGCGCGGCGATTTCTTCCATCATGCCGCTCTTGGGTTTGCGGCAGGTGCAGTTGGATTCACTGGTATGCGGGCAAAAGAAAATGGCATCCACGCGCCCGCCCAGCAACGCCAACGATTTATGCATCTTGTCGTGGATGGCGTTTAGCGTGGGCATATCAAACAGTCCGCGCCCGATGCCCGATTGATTGGTTGCCACCACCACGCGATAGCCTGCTTGATTCAAGCGTGCAATAGCTTCCAAGCTGCCTGCGATAGGCTTCCATTCTTCGGGACTTTTGATGAACTGATCGGAGTCATGGTTGATCACCCCGTCGCGGTCAAGAATGATGAGCTTCATGGATTCACTGACTTTCAAGTTAAGCCGCAAGCTTGGAAATATCCGCCGATTGATTCATCAGCTTGCCCAATTGCTGCAACAACACGGCGCGATTCAAACGCAGCGCTTTGTCTTCTGCCATCACCATCACCTTGTCGAAGAAATCATCAATGAAGGGTTTCAGCGTGACCAGTGTTTTTAAGTTGTTCGCGTAATCACCACGTTCAATATAGCCCTGCGCCATTGGCGTGATGTCTTGAATGGCTTGATACAACTCTAATTCAGCAGCATCTTTTAGCAGCGACAGATTGATAATCTTGTGCGAGATGTCGCCCAACTCTTCACTGTTTTTACGCATGATGTTTTGCACGCGCTTATTCGCTGCCGCGAGGTCTTTCGCCACTTCCAGTGCGGCGAATGTGCGTACCCCCTGCAAGCGCGGCAAGGCTTCATGCAAGCGCCCTTTCAACACCGCCAGCACGGCTTCCACCTGTGTCGCTTCAAAACCACGCTCACGCAAATAACCACGCAAGCGATCCAGCATAAAGCTTTCCACATCCGTTGCCACCGAGGCGCTCAACATACCCGCTGGGAAATTATCCGCCGCCGCTTTAAGCAACGCGGGCAGATTCAAATCCAGCGGCGTTTCAATCAAGATGCGCAAAATGCCTAGCGCCTGACGCCGCAAACCGAACGGGTCTTTATCGCCGGTTGGCACTTGGCCGATACCGTAAATGCCGATGATGGTTTCTAGCTTATCCGCCAACGCCACGGCGCAGGCCACGCCACCTTGTGGCAAGGTGTCGCCCGCAAAACGGGGGTGGTAATGCGCCTCAATCGCGTTCATCACCTCAAATTTTTCGCCTTCATAGAACGCGTAATAACGTCCGATGATGCCTTGCAGTTCGGGGAACTCGCCCACCATATCGGTAATCAGATCAGCCTTACACAGGCGCGCTGCTTTTTCACTATCTGTTTTGTCCACGCCCAAAATACGCGCGATAAAGCCCGCCAATTTGGTGATGCGTTCAACGCGCTGTAATTGCGAGCCCAGCTTATTGTGATACACCACATGGCTTAATTTTTCGACGCGCGATTCCAAAGTCTGCTTGCGGTCTTGGTTAAAAAAGAAACGCGCATCGGACAAGCGCGGACGCACCACGCGCTGATTGCCTTCAATGATGTGGTGCGGATCGCTTACCTGCATGTTGGACACAATGAGAAACTTGTTCATCAACTTGCCTTGCTTATCCACCAACGGGAAGTATTTTTGATTTTGCTGCATGGTGAGAATCAAACACTCTTGCGGCACATCTAAAAACTCCGCCTCAAATTCACCCACATAGACTTCGGGCCACTCCACCAAGGCGGTCACTTCATCCAGCAAGCTGCTCAATACACTGCGGTCATCGTTGGACATGCCTAACAAGGATTGCAAATCCTGATTCGTATGCCCAATCCAAATTGCATTATGTTTTTCAGCCAACTGATCCAGACGCGCGTCAATTAAATTACGGCGTTGCGCAAAGCTGGCAATCACATGCCCTGCTTCCAACGCGGTTTCATATTCATTCGCATGTTCAATGGTGACTGGCTCTTTACACAAAAAGCGATGCCCTTGCGTCACGTTACCGCTGCGCAAACCGAGCACTTCAGCGGCTACCACGCGCTTGCCATGCAAAATGGTGAGGCCGTGTACAGGACGCACAAACTGCACGTCAGAATCGCCCCAGCGCATCATCTTGGGCACGGGTAATTTTTTCAGCGCTTGCACGATGATGTCTTGCAGATACTCATCCAGCGCCTTGCCCTTTTGTTCAATGCGCGCCACAAAACATTCCGCTTTGCCTGCGCCCACTTTATGCAACTGATCGACACTAATGCCCGCCGAGCGCAAAAATCCTTCCAGCGCTTTGGTCGGCTTACCTTCCGCATCCAGTCCTGCGCTAACCGCAGGGCCTTTACGTTCGATGATGCGATCCGGCTGTTGCTGCAACACATTGCTAATGCTGATCGCCAAACGACGCGGCGTGCAATACGGCGTGCACACGCTATCCACTCGGGTTAGCGCTTGCTCTTTCAGCGCCGCACACACTTCTTCCGCAAAAGTGTTGGACAATTTCTCCAACACCTTGGGGGGCAATTCTTCGGTGAGCAGTTCAATCAATAAGGTATCGGTAGTCATACGGATTTCTCCAATCGTTTCGCCATGGGGAAACCCAATGCTTCGCGTGAATCGTAATAAGCCTGTGCCACTTGGCGCGACAGCGCACGCACCCGACCAATGTAAGCGGCACGCTCGGTCACCGAAATTGCGCCACGTGCATCCAATAAATTAAAGGAGTGCGAACACTTCATCACCATCTCAAATCCGGGCAACACCAGCCCCGCATCCATCAAGCGTTTGGCTTCGCTTTCGTATTCATCGAAGTGGCGAAACAGCATCTCCACATTGGAATGTTCGAAGTTGTATTTGGATTGCTCGACTTCGTTTTGGTGATACACATCACCATAGGTAATCACGGTGTCGCCATTCTTTGCCCACACCAAATCGTAGACGTTTTCCACGCCCTGCAAATACATGGCAAGGCGCTCTAATCCATAAGTAATCTCACCCAACACGGGCTTGCAAGTGAGCGAACCCACTTCTTGAAAGTAAGTGAACTGTGTGACCTCCATGCCATCTAGCCACACCTCCCAGCCCAAGCCCCACGCGCCCAAAGTAGGCGACTCCCAATCGTCTTCCACGAAGCGAATGTCGTGCTCGTTGGTGTTGATGCCCAAGGCGCGCAAGCTATCCAAATACAACTCTTGAATGTTGTCTGGCGATGGCTTCATCACCACCTGATACTGGTAGTAATGCTGCAAACGGTTGGGATTTTCGCCATAACGACCATCTTTGGGGCGGCGCGAAGGTTGCACATAAGCCGCCTTCCAAGGTTCGGGGCCGATGGCACGCAAAAAAGTAGCGGTATGAAATGTACCTGCACCCACTTCAATATCGTAAGGTTGCAGCAGCGCACAGCCCTGCTTATCCCAGTATTGTTGCAGCGTCAGGATGACTTGTTGAAAAGTGAGCATGTACTTGATACCAGCCTAGGTCTAGAAGGCGCGCATTTTACGGGTTTAAGCGACTTGCGTCACCCTGCACTCTGCTCGTTTGTTAACGCCCCCATGTTTTGCGTATCGTTATAAACTGACTGCGCATTAACCCTTCCACATTCTGCCCAATAAAAGGAACGCCATGACTCAATCTCCCTTATCCGACAGCGCTTTCGATCAACTCTTTTTGCAAGCGCACACCCTCAATGCTTGGCAAGACAAACCCGTACCCGATGCACTGTTGCATCGCCTTTACAACACCTTACGCATGGCACCCACTTCGATGAACAGCAATCCGCTACGCATCGTGTTCGTCAAAAGCCTCGCCGCAAAAGAAAAATTAGGACTGGCTTTAATGGAAGGCAATCGTGCCAAGACCATGTCCGCTCCCGTGACCGCCATCCTTGCCTACGACACAAAATTTTTCGAGCAGCTGCCTAAACTCTTTCCCCCCATCCCCAACGCACGCGACATGTTCGCCAACAACACCGCGCTGGCAGACTCCACCGCCTTCCGCAACAGCTCAATGCAAGGCGCCTACCTCATCCTCGCCGCACGCGCACTAGGACTAGACTGCGGCCCCATGTCGGGCTTCGACAACGCCAAAGTAGATGAATTATTTTTTGCAGGGAGCAACGTGAAATCTAACTTCATTTGCAGCTTGGGCTATGGCGATAGCAAAGGCATTTACCCACGCAACCCAAGACTGACTTTTGAAGAGGCATGCAGCATCGCTTAACCAGCGAGGGAGAAAGTTCAACAAGACTGCCCTCTCCCTAAAGAGTAGGGCAGTTATTCTGGATTTTGTTATTTGAGCACTGTGCGCTCAACGCACAGCTTCAGCTTTTCATTCCGTGGCATTTTCTTGATCTGCATCTCGCGCTTCAACGCAGCCGATTTATCTTCACACACTTCCTGATACACCAACCGCAACGGCGCTCTGCCGCGTGTGTATTTCGCGCCTTCACCTGCATTGTGCGCAGCAAGGCGTTTGTCGAGGTTGTTGGTGATGCCGCAGTAGAGGGTGTTGTCGGCGCATTGCAGGAGGTAGCAGACCCAAGTCACCGCACTCACGCCATTTCGTAAAATGGATTTTGTACAGTTAGCCCTTCGATGACCTGCCCATGTTGCATATCTTCTGAATAAAGGGTTGTGCAATCTGCCAGTACAGCTGCCGCAACAATGAGTGCATCCCAAATGGAAAGTTGATAACGCATGGCAAGCTCGGCACTTTTTCGGGTGACGATTTCATCGACTGGAAGTACTTCTGTGCGACGCATTACTTCTTCGGCGAAGGCATACGCTTGTTCGCGGTTGAATCCTAGTTTGCGCAAACAGACGTTTGTTGATTCGTTGATGACTTGTGTGCTGACTTTGGGATACGCGGCAAGAATGTTGCGGGCAATCGTGGCCTTTTTCACATCCAGTCCAATGCTGTAAAGGACGATGTTGGTGTCAGCGAAGACTTGGGCGGTCATGGATTTCATCTCGATTGAATTGACCGTCATATACCGCACCGAAACGGTCGAACGCGGCCATATTCTCTACTGATGCTTTGATTTTCACGGCTGTTTTGGCTTTAAGGTAACCGACGAAATCCAGCACTTCGCGCGCTTGCATTTCGGGCAAGGCTTGCACTTCAGTAAAAATTTTTTGTGCTGTATTCATGGCTGCCTCCTCATGCTGTATATACCGAAGTTTAACGGCATCGAATAGTAAGTCAAACGGTTAGGTATGGCTTGTCGGCGCATTGCAGGAGGTAGTCACAAGCGCTCCCTCACCCTAGCCCTCTCCCAGCGGGAGAGGGGATGCACGGCGGCGTAGCCGCCACGCGATGCCGAGCATTAAGGCTACCAGCACCAACATTGCCGCGTTGCCCCAGCGCACATACGGTGTGCTGCCTGCATAGCCTTGCACCTGTGCAGTGAGGACGCCTTCTTCATGTTGCGGTAGTTGGGCTTGTATTTGTCCGTCCACGCCGATGATAGAGGTGACGCCGGTGTTGGTGGCGCGCAGCACGACACGGCCGGTTTCGAGAGCGCGCATTTGTGAGAGTTGGTTGTGTTGAATGGCGGCATTGGAATCGCCATACCAAGCGTCATTGGTGGCGTTCACCAGCAGGGTGGCTTGCGGTAAGGCGTGGATCACTTCTTCGCCGAAAGCATCTTCGTAGCAGATGTTCGCCGCGATTTTTTGCCCCGCGATATTCAGCGGCGCTTGTGCATCTCCCCCGCTGCTCAAATCGCCCATGGGGATGTGCAGTAGGTCGTTGATGATCCATCCCAACATGCTGCGCACAGGAATGAATTCGCCGAATGGCACGAGGTGGTCTTTACGGTAGTGCTGGCTGTCGGCGCTACCTAGTGAATAGAGGCTGTTGTAGTAGCGTCCGTCTTCGCGCTCGAATGCGCCAATGAGGATATCGCCACCGTTTTGCCGCACGTGGTCACGCAGCAAAATTTGGTAAGGGGCGGAGATGTTTTCGCGCAACAAGGGAATGGCTGTTTCGGGCAATACGATGAGGCGCGCATCGCTACTTTCTGCCAGCCGTCGATAGGTTTCTAGTGTGCCGATTAACGCATCTTCGGAGAACTTGGTGTCTTGGGCAATGTTGCCTTGCAGCAGGCTAACTTTGACTGGCTCGCCTTGTGGCACTGTCCATTCAACAAGGCGAAGTGTCGCACCCGCCACCCACAATACGACGACACAAGCCAACGCCACTTTGCCCTGCCTGCCCCATCGCACGTGCCAGCTCACCAGCAGCAATGCCGCGCTCACCGCCACCAGCAAGGACGCGCCGAACACGCCAAGAATAGGCGCGTAGCCAACCAATGGACTGTTCGGCACTTGCGAGTAACCAACGGACAACCACGGGAAGCCAGTGAACAACCAGCTGCGCACCCATTCGGTGAGCGCCCATATTGCCGGCATGACCCACACAATTCGCAAAGTCATCGCGACTTTGAATTTGGCCTGCACATAGCCTGCTAACGCAGGAATGGATGCATTCACCGCCGCGAACAGCGCCATTGCCAATGCCGCGAGGAGTGGCTGCATGTAGCCGTATTCATGCAGGGCAACGTAAATCCAACTCACGCCAACACAAAATAATCCCATGCCAAAAGCAAACCCTATCCATGCCGCTTGCGCGGGTCGCTCTGTCTTGCTCCACAACAAAAACAACACGCCGAGCGAAATGATGGGCACGGGAAAAATGCCGAATGGCGCGAAGCCCAACACGGCAAATGCGCCTGCGACACAGGCAACAAGATAGGGAGTAGCAATGAGTTTTTTCACGGAATAACGCGGCAATTTGATTCGTCGCATTATACGGTGTAACTTCGCGCCGCCTGCTTACGGAACGCCGCCATGCTCGACTTCACCGAATACACCAAAATTTTTATCAGCCTGTTTGCCATCATCGACCCCGTTGGCATCATCCCCATCATCATCGCGTTCACCGCTGGCATGTCGGCACAAAAACGTGAACGCGTGGGACGGGTGGCGTCGCTCTCGGTGTTGGTGATTCTGCTCGCCGCTTTGTTGCTCGGCGAAGCCATCCTGGAATTTTTCGGCATCAGCATTCACTCCTTCCGCACAGCCGGCGGCATCTTGCTGTTGCTGATGTCTATCAACATGCTCATCGGCGATAAGCCCAAGCTAACGCCCGATGAAAATGCAGACGGCGATGCCACTTCATCTATCGCCATCGTGCCGCTCTCCACCCCCTTGCTGGCAGGGCCTGGCGCTATCAGCACCGTCATTCTGGATGCCCACAAAGGTACGGGAACGGCACACTATGGCGTGATGGCATTGGTGCTCGTCGTATTAAGCCTCACGGTATGGCTGACGTTTTTGATTGCGCCGTGGGTATCGCGGCGACTCGGCCGCGTCGGCAGCAACATCGTGACGCGCTTGATGGGTTTGTTGCTCGCCGCTATCGCGGTGGAATTTATGGCGGGCGGACTGCGCGGATTATTTCCGGCACTGGGTTAGCGGCGGTGTGAGAAAATCACGCCCTGCGAACGCTGCCGTCATCGACAACCGTTCAAACCCGATACCGTATCAATCTACCTAAAAAACTAATCGTCCACGAAAAACACAACATTCACGAAAAGATTCAAAACCTACTTTCGTGTCTTTTCGCACCCCAAGGTACAAGAACCTCTTCGAGGTGTTTTTCATGGACAAACAAGTTAAGGATCAACAATGGAAAAAATTAGACTCTCCAAACTCATGTCCGAACAAGGACTCTGCTCACGTCGTGAAGCGGATGATTACATCGCCAAGGGCTGGGTCAAGGTAGATGGCGAAATCGTTAGTGAACTCGGCTTTAAGATTTTACCTACGCAAAAAATCACCCTCGAAAAAGCCGCTCAAGCCAAGCAACAAGGGCGTGTCACCATCTTGCTGCACAAGCCTGTCGGCTATGTTTCAGGGCAAGCCGAACAAGGCTATAAGCCGGCTATTTTGCTGTTCGATCAAGCCACGCGTTGGGAAGAAGACAAGTCACCCACACGCTTTCATCGCAGTCAATTTTTGGGGCTTGCGCCTGCGGGGCGTCTCGATATTGATTCCACGGGCTTGCTGGTACTCACCCAAGATGGGCGCGTAGCCAAGCAGCTCATCGGCGAAGATTCGCCTATCGAAAAAGAATACCTGGTGCGTGTGCAAGGAAAAATAGATACCAATGGTTTGGCGATGCTTAACCACGGACTGTCACTGGACGGCAAAAAACTTAAGCCAGCCAAAGTCAGCTGGATGAATGACGATCAGCTGCGTTTCATTTTGGTGGAAGGTAAGAAGCGTCAGATTCGCCGCATGTGCGAAATGGTGGGATTGCGCGTCAGCGCGTTGAAGCGTGTGCGCATCGGCAAATTACGTTTAGGTGAGTTGCCACAAGGACAGTGGCGCTATCTGCGCGAAGACGAGTCGTTCTAATTACAGTCATTCTGGCCTTTCGACAGGCCAGAATGACTGCATATTGGCAATCAATCCTGCTTGTCCGCCTCGATAAGCAAACGCTCCACTAGCAGTGAATGCAATCTACGACTGTCCGCGCGCAGCACGTGAAATTGCCATTCACCTATCTGAATATAATCTCCACGCTTGGGCAGCTGGCCTGCTGATTTGAGTACGAGGCCGCCAATCGTGTCGCAATCTTCATCGCTAAAATCCGTGCCCATCGCCGTATTGAAATCTACAATTTCGGTGTCTGCTTTCACACGCCAATGCGCATCGTCCTGGCGAATGATGTTGTCTTCATCTTCATTAAAATCGTATTCGTCCTCGATGTCGCCCACGATTTGCTCTAGCACGTCTTCTATAGTGACCATGCCACTCACACCGCCGTACTCATCCACCACCAGCGCGATGTGATTGCGGTTACTACGAAAGTCGCGCAGCAAGACATTAAGGCGTTTTGACTCGGGCACAAACACCGCAGGGCGCAACATATCGCGCACGACAAAGCCTTCCCCCGCGTAGTAGCGCAATAAATCTTTGGCTAACAAAATGCCCACGATGTTGTCTTTGTCGCCTTCAATAACCGGAAAGCGCGAGTGCGAAGTTTCTAGTACAAAGGGCAGGAAGGCTTCGGGTGGCTGGCTAATGTCGATGACATCCATTTGCGCACGCGGCAACATAATTTCGCGCACTTGGCGTTCGGAAACTTGAATCACGCCTTCCATCATGGAGAGTGCTTCGGCATCCAACAGATTGCGCTCGTAGGCGCTGTGTAAGAGGGCGACTAATTGCTCGCGGTCTTCTGGCTCACGCAACAGCAGCGTAGAAAGCCGTTCCAACAAGGTGGGTTTGTTACTACTACTATCTGAACCGTCCATTACTCAACTTCATCTAATAAGATAGGGTGCAGGATACCGTAATTTGAGCATCAACGCAGTCTCGCGCGCTTCCATCACTTTAGCGTCGCGTACTTTTTCGTGGTCATAACCCTGCAAATGCAAGGCTGCATGCAAGGTGAGATGCGCGAAATGCGCCAGCACATCTTTACCTTGCTCTTGCGCTTCACGTATCACCACCGGCGCACAAATAACCACATCGCTATACAGCGGCTCGCTATCGTCGTACACAAAGGTCAGCACATTGGTCGCGTAATCTTTGCCACGATAGCTTTCATTCAGCGCGCGCCCTTCGATTTCATCCACTATGCGCAACACCATCTGCACATCCTGCTCCAGCGCAATTTTTACCCAGCGGCGAAATTGCTGTCGCGTCGGCAAATTTTTCGCATTGCTGGCGTATTGCACTGACAAAGAAAGTTTATTTATCGCATCCATTATTCAATCACCAACTCACCGCGCAAGGTATGCAGCGTGCCCGACATAATGCGCACATCCACATAGCGCCCCAACATACCCGGCGAACCCGCAAAATTAACCACCCGATTGTTCTCGGTACGCCCCGCCAATTCGGCCTCGCTCTTGCGCGAGATATTCTCTACCAACACGCGTTGCACCGTGCCTGCCATGCTATCGCTAACCTGTTGACCCAGTGCCGCGATACGTTCTTGCAAACGATGCAAACGCGCCATCTTGATCTCATTTGGCGTGTCATCTTGCATCTCGGCAGCCGGCGTACCGGGGCGCGGGCTGAACAGAAAACTAAAGCTCGCATCAAAACCCACATCGTCAATCAGCTTCATGGTCGCTTCAAAGTCGGCTTCTGTTTCCCCTGGGAAGCCCACAATAAAGTCTGAAGTAATGGAAATATCAGGACGTGCCACGCGTAATTTACGCACGATAGATTTGTACTCCAACACGGTATAGCCGCGCTTCATCGCCGCCAAAATTCGATCGGAACCAGATTGCACGGGCAAATGTAAATGCCCAGCCAACTTGGGTTCGGAGACATACAAATCAATCAAGCGCTGCGTCATTTCGCGCGGATGCGAGGTGCTAAAGCGCAGACGTTGCACTTTCTGCAATGCGCTCACCACTTGTAGCAGGTAGGCAAAATCCACCACCTCGCCATCTTCTGCTAAACCTTGATAGGCATTCACGTTCTGACCCAACAAAGTAATTTCACTCACGCCCTGCGCGGTCAAACTTTCCACTTCGCGAATGATGTCCGCAACGGGGCGCGACAATTCCTCGCCTCGCGTATAGGGCACCACACAAAACGTGCAGTACTTGCTGCACCCCTCAATAATAGAAACGAAGGCACTGCCGTGCGCGGTAGGGGTGGCGGGCAAATGGTCAAATTTTTCAATCTCTGGAAAACTAATATCTACCTGCGATTTTCCCGTAGCCAGTCGCGCCGCCATCAACGCAGGCAAGCGATGTAGCGTCTGCGGCCCAAACACAAAATCCACATAAGGCGCACGCTTCAGAATGGCCTCACCTTCTTGACTGCCTACACACCCCCCTACCCCAATCAATAAATTGGGATTGAGCTTTTTGATTTCGCGCGCACGCCCCAAATCTGAAAACACCTTACCTTCAGATTTTTCTCGAATCGAACAGGTATTAAACAAAATCACATCCGCATTTTCAGGCGTTTCGACTTGCGTCATATCCTGACAAGCGCGCATCACATCAGCCATCTTGTCCGAGTCGTACTCATTCATCTGACAGCCGTAAGTTTTGATGTAAAGTTTTTTTTGCACGTGGTGAACTCCTGTATCCCAGCCCTAAACCAATCAATTAATAGGGCTTATTCATAATGGGACTATTCCCTACAATTTTACTCATATAATTCTTCCCGCTTTAGTCAACTATGCACCTCGTGTGAGTTGTCCATAGCAAAACTATAAAACCAAGTACAACTAACCAATCGGGGAAACACAAAATGTCATACATCGCAGACTTTACAGCAATCGGCGTAGCCATCTTTGCAGTTGGCTTTGCCGTCTGGATTACCGTACAAACTTTCAAAGAAAGTTAAGGTTAAAGTGGCTGAGACGCTAACGCCTTTCAGCCACTTCTGCATTCACTTCCTCGCTTCACCTCTGCTACTCCCGTTCTCCACATAATCCTAGATGCTTGGTCAGGTACTCCCTTACCAAGCGCATGGTTAGTCGGTGTGCTGTGCTACGATTGTCCCGTCGTTTTTATTGGTATGTTTAACTTAAATCTCTGGGAGGAGAAAAAATGTCATTGATCGCCGATATTTCTGCAATTGGTACTGCGCTTGTTGCGGTTGTTTTTTCGTTGTGGATGTTGAAACAATTGTTCACCGACAACTAATCGTCGTCAGCAGTACAAAATAAAAACTCCAGCCGAGGCTGGAGTTTTTATTATCTAGTAGGATAAGTTCCCTTAAATTCGTTGCCGTACTTGGCACACAGAGCACTCAACTCCAAAATACTCACCAAAGCCACATTGATTTCGCGTAGCACCGAGTTCAACTACGCGCATTATAAATTAGTTCGACCTGTTTCCAAATTGTTTGTCCTGCTTTTGGTATTCCATTATCACTGCTTATCCTCTTCGCTTAAGCCCCCAGCAT
>JAVHQJ010000098.1:0-3679 GCA_036171075.1 Sideroxydans sp.
CCATGAATCTGATCAAATCTAGAAAGCGCGTTGCTGACCACGGAGAAGTATTTACTCCCGCATGGATGGTCGAGGCCATGCTCGACCTTGTGAAGGCTGAGTCAGAGCGCATCGACTCCCGCTTTCTGGAACCGGCATGTGGAAGCGGGAACTTTCTTGTTCAGGTACTCAAGCGCAAACTCGCCGCTGTCGAACTCAAATTTTCCAAGTCGGACTTTGAAAAACAACACTATGCTCTACTTGGCCTGATGTGCATCTATGGGGGCGAACTCCTGGAGGACAACATCGCCGAGTGTCGCGAGAACATGCTGGAAATCTTCGCCGCCTACCTCAATTTGCAAGAATCGGATGATCTCTACCGCGCCGCCTTCTTCGTGTTGTCGCAGAATCTGGTTCACGGTGACGCTTTAACAATGCGCACCATCAGCAAGGAACCGATCACCTTTGCCGAATGGGGCTACCTCGGCAAGGGCAAGTTCCAGCGTCGTGACTTTCGCTTTGATGTTCTCACTGGTTCGTCGGCTTTCAGCGCAGAGGGGTCGCTCTTCGCCCACCTCGGCAAGCATGATATCTTCACGCCGACGAAGACCTACCCGCCGATGACCGTGAGTGAGCTGGCTGCGCTGGAGGGATAACGAATATGGACGGCACATGGAATCAGCTCAATAACTCAGATTTTAATCCCGTCGAATTCGATGGGTTTGGACGGCAAGCGGAGGGACTAAAGCCATGAGCGACAAGCCAGTGCGCCTGACCGCGCCGCCCGAAGGTTACGCGGACTGGCTGACCGACCTGAAAGCCCGCATCCACAGTGCACAGCAGCGCGCCACGCTGGCGGTCAACCGCGAGCTGGTGCTGCTGTATTGGCAGATCGGGCGCGACATTCTGGCGCGGCAGGCCGCGCAAGGCTGGGGGGCCAAGGTGATCGAGCGGCTGGCGCACGACTTGCGCACCGCTTTCCCCGATATGAAGGGGTTTTCCCGCGCCAACCTGATGTACATGCGCGCGTTTGCCGAGGCTTGGCCGGATGCCGAAATTGTCCAACAGGCTGTTGGACAATTGCCTTGGGGGCATAACTTGGTGTTGCTCACCCGACTGAAAGATTCGCAACAGCGTCTGGCCTATGCCCAAAGTGCCATCAAACACGGCTGGTCGCGCAATACGTTGGACATTCATATCGAAACCCGCCTGCTGGAACGCACTGGACAGGCGATCACCAATTTCGAGGCCAGCTTGCCAAAAGCGCAATCCGATCTGGCAAGGGAGTCATTAAAAGATCCTTATCGCTTGGATTTTCTTGGGCTGGGGCGTGAGGCAGGCGAGCGCGAAATTGAAAGTGCCTTGGTGAAGCATGTCACCGAATTCCTGCTGGAGCTGGGCGCGGGCTTTGCGTTTGTCGGGAGGCAGGTATTGCTGGACGTAGGGGGCGACGAATTTTTCATCGACCTGTTGTTCTACCACCTCAAGCTGCGCTGCTATGTGGTGATCGAGCTCAAGGGCGGCAAGTTCAAGCCAGAGCACTTGGGCCAGTTGAGCTTTTACCTGACGGCAGTAGATGAGCAAGTAAAGCACCCACAAGACAACCCTACGATTGGCCTGCTGCTGTGTCGCAGCAAGAACAAAGTGGTGGCGGAATATGCCTTGCGTACCAATGCTCAACCGTTGGGCGTAGCTGAATACAAATTGCTGGAATCGCTACCCGCCGAACTTCAAACCAGCCTGCCCAGCATCGAACAGATCGAGCGCGAGCTGGCGGGCGATGACAGCCTAAGCGACGAGGACGAAGCATGAACGAACAAGTCAGCTTCTCTTTGCGCGGACGCAATCCCGATGTACTCACCTGCATCGCCAACCTTTCCAACGACGAAGTATTCACGCCGCCCGAGTTTGCCAGCCGCATGCTGGATACCCTTGCCGAGGCGTGGGCGGCCAGCCACGACGGGGCGAACCTCTGGGCGGACAAGACGGTGAAGTTCCTCGACCCGTGTACCAAGTCCGGCGTGTTCCTGCGCGACATCACCAGCCGACTCAACAAGGGGTTGGAGGTCGAAATGCCAGACCTGGAAAAGCGCGTCAATCACATCCTGACGAAACAGGTGTTCGGCATCGGCATCACGCAAATCACCAGCCTGCTGGCACGGCGCAGTGTGTATTGCTCGAAGCACGCCAATGGGGAGCATTCCATCGCCAAGTCCTTCACCAGCGATGCGGGCAACGTCTGGTTCAAGCGCCTCAAACACTCGTGGAATGGGGACAAGTGCAAGTATTGCGGCGCGGGCAAATCCGTTTTCGACCGAGCGGCGGGACTGGAAACTCACGCCTACGCATTCATTCACACTAACAAAATCAAGACTCGGATTGCCGAGTTGTTTGGAGGCAAGATGCAGTTCGATGTCATCATTGGAAATCCACCGTATCAGTTGGACGACGGCGGCTTTGGCAAGAGTGCCGCCCCGATTTATCAGTTGTTCGTGGAGCAGGCAAAGAAGCTCGAACCGCGTTATCTGTCGCTGGTGATTCCAGCGCGCTGGTTTGCGGGCGGCAAAGGCCTCGATGATTTCAGAGAGGCCATGCTTGCCGATAATCGTTTGCGCTCCATTGATGACTACCTCAGCGCGGCGGATGTATTTCCGGGCGTGGGTCTCAAAGGGGGCGTGTGTTACTTCCTATGGGAACGAGACAACCCCGGCCTCTGCCGCGTGACTACCCGCTTCAAGGATTGGCCTGACTCGACCGCCACGCGACGGTTGCTTGAACAGGGCGCGGATGTGTTCATCCGTTTCAACGAAGGGCTGTCGATTCTCAAGAAAGTCGTTTCTGTTGAAACAGGGCAAGCTGAAACTCTCTTACTCCCAGAAAGTAAGCGATTTGATCGACTCGTTAGTTCGCTCCGACCGTTCGGATTCCGTACCTTCTTTCGTGGACATCAACAGATGCGAAAAGGGGATGTGATGGTTTATCAAAACGGCGGAACAGGTTATGTGGCGCGCGAAGAGGTTGAGACTGGCACGGAGCTCCTCGACAAGTGGAAGATTTATGTTGGCCGCGCTGCGCCCGGCACCGGCAATCGAGACACCTATCCGCACCGCATCCTCAGCACGCCCTTCATTGGTGAGCCGGGCAGTATCTGTTCCGAAACCTATTTGTGCATCGGCCCGCTCGACTCCAAGAGTGAGGCCGAAAGTGTTTTGTCCTACCTCACCTGTCGCCTGACGCGCCTGCTGATTCTGCTGCACAAACCTTCGCAAGACACCACGCGCAAGGTCTACACCTTTGTGCCCACGCAAGATTGGACTAAACAGTGGACGGACGCTGACCTCTATGCGAAGTACGGCCTGAAGGATGAGGAAGTCGCATTCATCGAGCAGATTGTCCGTCCGATGGATCTCGCCCATGATTTGCTCGAAGATGTCGCCGTGGACGAAGGCGACGATGAGTAAGTCCATCGAGGACATCCTCGCCCCCAAACCGGAAGCCCGACCGCGCATCTACGCCTATTCGATCGCCGACGCGGCGCACAAAGGTTTGCTCAAGGTGGGGCAGACGACGCGCGATGTGAAGCAGCGCGTTGGTGAACAGCTCAAGACCGCTGCCATTGAAAACTACAAGATCGAATTGAATGAATCCGCCGAGCGCGACGACGGCAGTATCTTCAGCGATCACGAGGTGCGCGCGGCAC
>JAVHQJ010000099.1:0-3667 GCA_036171075.1 Sideroxydans sp.
GGCACGGAACAAACACCAGCTACGAACTGGAATATAATCACACGGGATGGAACACGTACAGATTGCTACAGTAATTATTAGATGCTAAACTTTAAATATATTACGAAGCTGGAGTAGTTATTATGACAAATCCAATCACGTTGCCTGGCATACTAGCCGGAGTCCTTTTGAGCCTGACGGTTCAGTTCGCCATTGCGGGATGTCCAGGAACGGGTGCTTGCTCATTGTCGCCCGATCACTCAATTATCAATGCCGGTCAAACCGTTCAGTTAACCGCACTTTGTGGCGCTCCAGTGACCAACATTGCTTGGTCGCTGACGTCCAATGCGGGCACAAATGCCGTCACAAGCCCAGCAACGCTGGCGAACGTGAATATTGCAGCATGTGAACCGATCACGCTGACTACGCCGGCAGACCTGCCGTCAGGCGACAATGTTTATAGCCTCACGGTGAACGGTACATTAGCGCAAGGGGGGGCGGGATACACAGGTGGGACCACATCCAACGATGCGCATGTATTGCTGCAAAATGCGGCATTGAACGTAACGGTGGCGGGTTCGGGCCGTGGTACCGTAACCAGCAACCCCGGTTCGTTCAGTTGCTCGACAGCAAGCTGTTTAACCAGCAGCTTTAGCAACAGTTCCACGGTTAGCCTGACGGCTACCGCAAATAGTACGAGCACATTCAGTGGCTGGAGCGGAGATTGCACGGGTATGGGAGCCTGCTCGGTTACCATGAATACCAACCGCAACGTGACGGCCAACTTCAGCGATGCGCCGATCAATGGCGCCTGCAACACCACTACAACGGGCACCGCACAGACTGGGCAACCCAGTTCGACTCAAAGCTGCACCAGCGGTAACTATCAAGCCGGGACGACCGGGTCGACGGCCGTGACGTGGACCTGTCAGGGTATCAATCCAGGTGCCCAGAACGCCTCATGCTCGGCGCCCCGCGCCTTTTCAATTACGCCTACTGCTGGAGCCAACGGAAGCATTACGCCAAGTTCCATGCAAACGGTCGCTTATAACGTACCCGTCTCATTCACCGCGCGGGGAACTGGTAGCTATACGCCCACATTCAGCACGGGCGGCACTGCGTGCCCTGGCACCGCCAATGGCAATACCTTTACCACGGGCACGCTTACTTCTAACTGCACCGTGAACGCCAATTTTAGTATCAACCCGGTCAATGGCGCTTGCAATACGACTACCGTGGCCTCGATGTTGACCGCACAGCCCAGTACGAACCAGTGCAGTAGTGGTACCTATGTAGCGGGCACGAATACCACGTCCACTGTGCCTTGGACCTGCACTGGCGCGAACGGCGGAACTACCGCCAACTGTAGCGCTGTACATGGCTATACGGTTACGCCTTCAGCGGGCAGTGGTGGTAGCATCAGCCCGAGTTCCCCACAGGTTGTGGCATTCAACGCGACCAAGTCCTTCACTGTGACGCCAAACGGCGGCAATACGGCCACTGTGGGGGGTAGCTGCGGCGGATCGATGTCTGGTACCACCTACACGACCAGCGCAATTGTGAACGACTGCACAGTGTCGGCAAGCTTCTCGCCAGCGGCTGCCAGCACCAGTGATCCCGGCTTGTGGACAGGTCTATGGATACCGCCGAGGACCAGCAATGTGATCGTCGCCGACCAGCCGGGAACACGAGGGACTGGCGCGGTTGACTATCTCCCCGGTTGCCTGAATCAAGGCGTGTCGGTCGTTGTGAATGGCGCCGGCGATTGTTCCTCAAAGGCAAATTACACGGGCACTGTCTATGGAACGGGTAATAGTGCAAGTGTCACTCTGGGCAATGGGCAAGTCATGAGCATTCGCTTTATGTCCAGTGCAGACGCGGCTTCAAATGTAGGTGTCTGGTCATTGGTCGGAGCAGCAGGCGGCAACATCGGGTTTACGACGAGTATGTGGCTATCGACGGAGCCGGGGGCGGCATTAAGTTCGGTGGCGGGAAATTGTCAAATAACAGGTGGTGGCAGTATTAAGATCGGCACCGGCCCAGGTTATTGCAGTGTAACAAACAGCACCCTCTATTATTTGAATATTTCAGTGCCCGGTCCATGTGCAAACTGTGCAGTCAAGCTTTATGAGAATCGCTACTTTCAATAGGTGAGCACAGACAGAATGGACATGAGTTAAGTAGAATATTCAAAGAGTCCAATAAGGTTCATACAAGCCCTTCTCTCAAGAGCGGGGCTTGTTAATTTTTAAGCTAGCCCGAAAAAACTCCCCATATATATTTTATTGTCATTATTCTGGACGCTTGCTGCCTATATTTAACATGAAAGGTTTGAAATGAGTATCGGATATGAAACTGGCAACGCTTTGTTGAAAGCCATCTTGGTTGCGACCCTGTTTTTTTCGTCGGGGCTGGTAGTCGCCGCCGAGGAGCATGTGACGGATGGCTTGTCGGTATTGAGTGAAACAGATGTTGAACAGGAACTTCTAGCTGCACCGCAAAAAGTAAAAAAAGCAGCACTGGAAAGCAAGAACAAGCTGGCTTCCCTGGTGTCTCCAGCGCTGATGGATATTAGAATAGAGGCCGCTGCTCACGCAGTGGGATTTGAAAATCGTGAGGATATTAAAGCGGCCGTTCATCGTAGTATACGCAATACAATATCCAGGCTGTATATTGAGGAGGAAATTGAAAAAGCGACCAGAAAACTAGAAACAGAAAATCTGGATAAGCTTGCTTATGAGCGTTACTTGACTGAAAAAGAACAATTCAGAGTCCCGGAATCGATACGGGTTGCGCATATACTACTGCATGTTGATCCTGAATCGGAAACAGATAGCGACGAGGTTGTTCGCGCCAAGGCGCAAACGGTTCTGGATGAATTAAAGAAGGGGGTGGATTTCAAAACCCTGGTTGAGAAATATTCGGACGATAAAGCGACAAATAAAAAAGGTGGTGAATTGCCTGGTTGGCTAGCAAAGGGAAGCCTGGTTCCTCCGTTCGAGAAGGTGGCTTACTTATTAAAACCTGGAGAAACAAGCGGCTTGGTTCGAACTCGCTTTGGCTATCATTTTATTAAATTGTTGGAACACCGTGATTCATTCGTTGAGTCGTTCGATAAAGTTAAAAATACTTTGGTAAGTAGAGTGAGAAGCGAACTTGAAAATAGTATAAGAGCTGATGTTATTGCGAAATATAGAAGCAACGATGCGGTCTATATACCGGATCAAGTCTTCAATAATATGCAGAATAAGTTCAAGATGCCGGCAGCGGAAACGCAGTCTAAATAAAATTTTTGTTTCGAAGCGTCGTTATCTACACCACCAACGCCATCGAAAGCGTCAACGCTCGGCTAAGCAAGATCATCACAAGACGCGCGGCCACTTCCCGAGCGATGATGCGGCCTCCAAGCTGATCTGGCTGGCCCTGCGCAATATCACTGCCGACTGGGGGCGGGCCGCCAGGGACTGGAAGGAGGCGATGAATCAGTTCGCCATCCTGTATGACGATCGCTTTGTTCGAACAGTCCGGTAAAATGAATTCAGGCGAACCTGATGTGGGAACGTCTCAACCCGCCTCACATGCAGAATTTCTGACACTCCCGGCCAAATTATGCCCAAGGCAGTCCAAGCCACTACTTCTTCGCTTCAGCCTAGTCCTGAGTTGCTGAAGCGTGCCAATCAGGCCGTCG
>JAVHQJ010000100.1:0-3664 GCA_036171075.1 Sideroxydans sp.
CATGGTCAAAGGCAGCGCCCCGATACAGATGATGAAGAAGGGATTGGGCGAAGCACTGTGGCGCGAGAAGGAAAAGCTTGCGCTGGATTGGCTGGAAGAGACCAGCGCTGAAGAGGCCGCTGACTTCTGATGCGAGGTTGGGGGTGAAGTGATGACTGCTATAAAACCGTGGCCCCCGATTATTCTGCGATAAGATGTAAAATTCACCCTTTATTAAATTATGAAAAAATACATCGGCAAAAACCGCGCAGAAAATCTCGCTTGGTTGCTTAATACCTGGCTTAAGGAAGGCCCATCTGTCTGCTTCCTGCAAGGCTTCTCGGGCGTGGGCAAGACCGACCTTGCTCGCGATTTCCGCGCATTGGCAGAACAGCAGCAATCGCCCGACAAGAAGCCCCGTTGGCAACAAGCGGTTATCAACGAAATTGCCGACCGCGCAACGCCTTCGGTACTGGAGAGCCTGATGGAACTCTCGCTGGTGCTGAGCCAGCAAGGACTCCCGGAGATGGAACAGATATTGTTCGAGCAAAAATTGCCAAACCCTGCTTTCGCACTGGAAAAGGCGCTCCAGCGTCCAGTGGTCATCATCCTCGACGAAGCGCAGCGTTTCTTCCGCGACGACACGGGCGCGCCTTTGCCCGAGATGAATAGCATCCTGAATTTTCTCCGCAGTCGCCCCAATCTGCCGGGACGCTTGTTGCTGCTGAGTGACCGCATTATCGAAGAGGCGCGCTGGTCCGAGTGGATACCCAAGCGGACGCTGGCAAGGCTGGAACCTGACGAGGCGATTGAAGCCCTGAACGCAAAGCTTGAAGAGGCCGAAGTTGTTGCGGACATGTCCGTCGAGCGGAAAAGGGAGGTCGTGCGCGACTTGGACTATAACCCACGCGCGATCGAGGCCTTGGTCGGCGCACTGCGCAACGAGTCTCTGGACGAAATCATCCAGAGCAATCCCGGACTCTGGGCGATTCATGATCGCGAGATTTCGCGTGACTTTCTCAAGGCACTCGAACGCGATCTGCTGGAGCGCACGCTACGCCATCTCGCCGAACCACATCAACGCAAACTCTGGCGACTGGCCGTCCACCGCCGCAGTTTCAAGCGCGAAGCGCTGGAAAAGCTCTGTGCTACAAAAGACGAAGCGAGCGAATTGCGCATCGCGCTGGTTTGCCGTTATCTGG
This sequence comes from Sideroxydans sp., assembly GCA_036171075.1. Classification (GTDB taxonomy): domain Bacteria; phylum Pseudomonadota; class Gammaproteobacteria; order Burkholderiales; family Gallionellaceae; genus Sideroxyarcus. The sequence continues at coordinate 1,182 of JAVHQJ010000100.1, forward strand.
TCAATTTCTACAAGAGCGCGCTATCCTTGAATCCCATCGTCCGCGAAATTGCGCTCGGTCACTTGCGTGAGAAAGAGAGGGATTTCAGGCAAGCACACTCAGCCGCTGCCGATTACCACCAGCGCCATTTCAAGGCGCAACAGATGGTAGGCAGCGAATCCAAACTAGGCATGGCGTTCGCCGAGCTGCGCTACCATCTGGTGCAAGCGGGAAGAGAGGCTGAACTCAAAGACATCGGCAAGCGTTTCACCGATCACCTGAAAGAGGAAATCAAGTCCGGATCGCCCGCTCCCGCAGATCGCGAGGAACTGGACGAGCGTATCGGCGTCCTCACCGTCCTGCTCGAAGATGGAGGCGCAAAAGGCCTCGAATATCACCTTGCTCGCTGCTTGCAAGCACGCAGCAAAAGGGGAGACATCGAGCAGGCAGTTATTCACGCAGAGCGTGCAACAGGCGAAGGTGCAGCGGAATGCAATTGGACTTTGCTGGCGAAATTGAAGCTCCGAGTAGAAGGTGCGGATTCGGCTATCCGAACAATTTTGCACGCGCTGCAAACAATGGACGACCTTTACACTGCAACCCCTCTTTACTATCTAGGAGCTGAAATTCTCTCGGGGATCGACAAAAATGATGATGCCGTGACTCTACTCCAAGAGGGCATCAAAGTTCCGGGGATGAAGGATATCTCCTCGCTCTACCAATGCTGTGCTGAAGTGCTTGATCGCGCAGGCAGGACAGAAGAAGCGGTCGCACTGCTCAAGGACGGCATCAAAATTTCGTGGATGTCTAATCCCGTCCAGATCTATCAGATTTGCGCGGAAATACTTGATCGCGCGGGCAAGCCAGACGAAGCGGTCGCGCTGCTCAAGGACGGCATCAAGGTCATCCCGGTGGACAAGGGGCTCTCTTCGCTCTACCAGACTTGCGCTGATCTGCTGGCGAAATCGGGCAAGACCGACGAAGCGGTCGCGCTGCTCAAGGTTGGCATTAAGGTCATCCCGGTGGACAAGGGGCTCTCTTCGCTCTACCAAATACTTGGCGAAGTCTTCTGCCGCGCGGGAAAGATTGACGATGCTATCGCTTCACAACGGGAGGGTATTGGCCAATGCTCAACAAATCAGAGCGGTTACGGTCTTGCCGAGACTGCCATCAACCTTTGCGCCGCTGCAAATGCGACGCAAACGCTGGACGATATTCTTGCGGGTACGGGAGCCGCCGCAATTGTCCGCCAGCAAGGGGCGTTGGGTTCAGTGATCCAGCACCTGTTGCGCGAAGATTGGCGCGCGGCAGCCGATGCCGCGAATGCAGCCCGCCAGGAGTTCCCGCGCTATTTCCCTCTCGCCACATTAGAAGCCTATTCCCGTCTGTGCGCAGGGGATGCAGAGGCCGCATGGCAAGCACTCACGAGTTTCCCGAATCTTACTTTTTCCCCCGGTAACACACATGGCTGGCTGCTCGCTTTCATCCACCTGCGGCGCGGTACACGTGCCGAGGCGGCAAGCGCGCTGGAGACCTATCTGAGGCGGGCGACGGATGAGGCACGTGAGTTGAACGAATCGTTCCTGCTGCGTCTATGGGACGGGCAGGAAGCCTCACCCGAAAATCACCGGCTGTGCTTCCACTTCCCGATCATGCCATCCTCGCTTACCGGACTGGGCTACACGGTGCGCCGGGTTCAGTTTGGCAAGCCGGTGCTGCCTCCTGCTGCAGGGGCTGTGGCCGGAAGTACGGTTGCCGCACCCGCCGTGACCGCTTCATCGCCAACCGAGGTATATGTCTCGTATTCGTGGGGAGAAGATTCTACGGAAGCGGGGCGACAGCGCGAGGAAATTGTGGATCGTCTCTGCGCGACGGTGACTGCCACGGGCCGCGTCATTGGCCGGGACAAGGAACGCATGAAGGGCGGCGATTCCATCGAACGCTTCGGTCACGAGATTTCCAAAGCACAGCGCATCATCGCGGTCATCAGCGAAAAATCCCTGCATTCGGAGTTCTGCATGGCTCATGAGTTGTTCCGCGCTTTCCGCAGGTGCGATTACCAGCGTCTGGAATTCCAGGAGAAAGTGATCGCGCTGGTGATGGACGACGCAAAACCTTTACTGAAAGATCACTCCGCCATCATTGCCTTGGCCGCTGAGTGGAAGCTGCGCCTAGAAAAACTGCGTTCAGAGTTACAGGCGATCGACTCAAACAGGAAGTCGCCCCATCTCTGGGTGTATCTCGACATGGTGGATGATATGTGCCCACGTTTGCCGGACATGCTCGGTGCGCTTGCGGACATCGTGATGAAGCGCGGCTTCGATGAAATTACGGCGGATGGTTTCAAGCAGGTTATTGAACGCCTTCCGGCGAGCTAAAAAGATAGCTTGACCAGGGTCGTACTTGATTGCCCCCCACTTAACCACTAACCACTCCCATGGCCACCCTAATCCCCTCCCTAGGCGCTGCCCGCTTCGATGCTCGGGGCGAGTTGCGTCTGGCCG
>JAVHQJ010000101.1:0-2466 GCA_036171075.1 Sideroxydans sp.
AATCGCTGTACTGGACGATTTGGTTGAGCAAATCAAAGTTATTGAGAATATTGTCGCCGCAGAAGTAGTTAATATCAGTTGAATCAGCAAAAAATCCCAAGAGGCAAATGCCTTCGTTCAGTACGCCCTCGCCTGCAACGGGCCTTTCTCGCATGGCTGCAAGAAAGCAGGAAGCGATTCCTGATTCCCGTTCACGTTCTTCGGCGTACTGATCACTGCATTGATCTTTCCCTTGTCGGAATCAGCAAGGTTATTTCGGCCTACCTTTCGCACAGAGAACTCGACGTGCTGGCCACCCAGGATGACAAGGTCTTCGACAGATTGGTGGATATAGACGTCTGCCATCCAGTGCGATGCGCTGGAGGTTACGTCTGCACTTGCCAGCAAGAGGAGGACCGGCATGTTTACCCGACCCGAGAAGCTCTGTGGCGGGAACATGTTTTCGAGGTTTTTCTGGCTTGGGTGAACGAGACGCTTGCACCCGCCCGCTTTATTCGCCTGTATTCAGTTCGGGGGGGCCGTATGACAGGCGCGAGCCTCATATATGCCGACGAAGACCGCTATCGTTCCGGTGAGTGGCCTCTACTCGGTAAGCTAACCAGCCTCGATGGACGACGCATGATCAAACCGGGCAATGACCAAATTGCTTGCTGGATTTATCCCATCGACGGGAGCGAACAAGTCGAACGTTTTGAGGCTGTCGTCAACGCTAACGATTGGTGATCACCCTCATCTCCGTTTGCGTCTCATCCTGTCGCACCCCTGAACATACTGATTTCAACTCTTGAATACGCAAGAGACACACTTCAGGGGAGCACCAACAAATGAACGATCAAGCGACAAAAGTGACAGCCGAGAATCCCAAGCTGACCAAGGGGCAGATCGCATTCCTGGTCTTTGCATTTCTGATGCTATTGGGCTGGTTGTTTGGTGAGCCCAGCTATGAAATACAAGATGGCAAAGCATCAATATCAACAAAAGTGTGGATGAGCAGTTCGCTCGATATGGTGGCTTCTCAAGTCCTGGGCGATGTCTACACGGTTGTTCACAAAAACCCAGATTTACAGGCACTGGATGTGACCCTATACATCCTTGGGGCTGGTCTCACTGACCGGTACGGCACCCCACTCAAGCACGACATAAAAGTTGGGGTCCTGCACTGGGATAGGGCTCGCATTGAGGACGCATTGAAATACAAGAAGGACTACGCCTACAGCCAGGACGAGCCTCAGAAAATCATCATCATGGCTATGGTGCGAAGCATGACCAGTACTTACTTCCAGTCTCATTGATCAGTCGATTGCGAGCAACAACTTTAACCCGTTGGTTGCCAAGAAAACCCCAAGGGTATCGTTGCAATAATAGTTTCGTTGGATTTATACTGAATTTATGAACCTCTCCGGAAAAACAATTTGGCAGCAAGCCGCAGGAAACACAGATCGGAACCACTCCGATCTGTGTTTGCTGTGGGATGTGATCTTGAATGGCCAGGGATACGCCGGACAATGGCCTGACTGCGAGAAGACCCTCCGAATCGATGGATGCGCCTCCCGCAAGATCACCGATTTAAGACGCTTCACTGAAGAAATGAAGGATGGCGACCTAGTAGTGCTTCGCACTGGTACATCAACTGTTCTTGGTGTTGGTCAAATCGTCGGCCCCTATGAATGGCACGATCAGTTTGGTGATATTGATGGCTGGGATCTTCAACACGTCCGGAGAGTTCGCTGGATATGGAAGGGTCGAAGCAACCCGAAAACGTTTGAGACTTACGCACTCAAGCAAGGCGATACAACACAAATTTTGAATAGAGGGCCAGTAACAGACTGGCTCGAAAGCCTTCCGGTTAGTGATGACGCTTTAGTTCGTCCAGTCGTGGATTTGCCGACACAAGGAATGCCACGCGATATTGGCGTCACTGAAATATCCGAGTTCCTTTTTGATCATGGCGTTGCAAGTACTTCAATCAACACACTGCTCAACGAAATTGGAGAGCTAACCCGCATTGCCAAGTGGTATCAACGTGCGCATAGCCCATCTGAGCACGAGACCGTGGCTTATCTGGTTGTGCCGCTGCTGCGCGCACTTGGTTGGACTCCTCAGCGTATGGCCGTAGAGTGGAACCACGTGGACGTTGCGTTGTTTGAGCAACTACCTCGCGGAGATGAAACGCTTCGCGTTGTGGTCGAAGCAAAGAAAATGGACAACTCGTGCCTAAGTGCAATATCTCAGGCCATGTCGTATGCAAACGGGAGGACGGCGTGTAACCGTCTAATCGTTACGGACGGTCTCAGATATGGCGTCTATACGCGAAGCCAGAATGAGCCATTCCTTCTCTATGCATATCTGAATCTGTCGCGCTTGAGGCATGACTATCCAATATACCAATGCAAAGGTGCGGAAGACGCTCTTTTGGCGATGGCGCCAGAGTGGGCAGGGCCGTATTAATGGGTACCTCGAAAAACC
>JAVHQJ010000101.1:2566-3635 GCA_036171075.1 Sideroxydans sp.
ACCTCGAAAAACCTTACCGTCCAATGGCGTTTCGCACCCCAACGTCTTCCTTAGCGTTTTCTCGATCTCACGGAATTCACTCAGCATGACCTTGCCACTAGACTGAATGACTGCGACCGCTCCCGTAGTCTGCTCGCTGAGCCGACTTGTGCTGTAGCCCAGGAACGGAGCGCGCAATGCCAGGAGAACCGCATCCAAGGCGGACCCTTGTCCCCACGCCGTACCATTGCCGGTCAAGCTAACGTCGCCCGCCCCCAATACCTCGTCAATGGCCTTGTCTTCGACGACAAAACCGTCCTGTGAAAACTGGAGGTCGAATATGGCCTGCATTGCTTGCAAAAGGCCGGATCGGCTCTCCTCCTGCGCTGCCTGCAAAGACATTTTTGAGAGTGCCGCTTCGGTTGGAATCGCGATCACGGCGTCGGCATAACTTTTCAGTCCCGCTTCGGCTGCCCACAGCTGCTTCTGGCGCATTCCAGTCAAGTCCAAATCCAATCGACTAGGCTCATATGGAGCCGGAAGCGTTACCAAAGCAATCGTAGGAACCTTTAGCCTGGCGGCTTCCTCGGCGAAATGCGAAGCAAGGAGGGTACCGGTTCTGCCTCCCAGGCCCGTAACCAAGAACAAACGGTCGGTATTCCTGAGAAGGGGACCAAAGCGCCTTGTCTGGCGGGCTGAAAACGGGATCATCCAATGAAAGAATGCGTGCCTTTGCACCCATGCGGCTCGTCGAGAAGGCTTGCACTACGCGGGTTCCCACTCCGCCAAGACCTAACACCAGTGGTTGCGGATGTGTAGTGCGTCCTATTGCGGTGGTGGCATTACCCCTTCGGGGTCCGTCCAGAGGGTCGCCTATGGCGGGGATATTGTGTGAGGCGGCCAAGGCCGTCGTCGTGACGGTCATCTTGAGGAAGTCGCGGCGGTTCATTCATTCCCTTTGTCGAATTTGTTCATGCCGGTAATGCGATGGGACATGGATTCGTCACAATTCACCCCATGAAGCCCATGGAATGCCTTTCCAGTCCGGGCTTCGCGGTTTGTTCTTTCAACAAAGCGTTGTACAGGCTTT
>JAVHQJ010000102.1:0-14675 GCA_036171075.1 Sideroxydans sp.
AGACCCGCAACAAGGCCCGCGCAGTGGTCCGCGCGGCCGAACTGGCGATGGCCGGCGTCAACGGGGAGTCTGAAAAGTACACTTGATGATCGGCAATTCGTAAGTCGGTCTGAATAATTCCGATCAGGCAATATTGTCTCGGGCTTGCACCAACACGCGCCCGACAAGCCGAACTACGAACTGATTACATCGGGGAGCAGGCGACTGAATTCTTTTCGGACCACCTCATAGCATTCGCATACTCGTTTCTCCAGCCCGGGGCGATCCATGACCGTGATCTTGCCTCGGCTGTAGTGAATGAGGCCGGCTTGCTGTAGTTTTCCTGCTGCCTCGGTAACGCCTTCCCGGCGCACGCCCAGCATGTTGGCGATGAGTTCCTGGGTCATGACCAGTTCGTTAGAAGGCAAGCGATCCAGGCTGAGCAGCAGCCAGCGACACAGTTGCTGATCCACCGTGTGGTGCCGATTGCAGACAGCGGTCTGCGCCATCTGAGTGAGCAGCGCCTGGGTATAGCGCAGCAATAGATGCTGCATCGCGCCGGCCCGAAAGAAGGCCTCTTTAAGATATTGCCCGCCCAGTCGGTAGGCATGGCCCGCGCTTTGCACGACCGCCCGACTGGTCGTGGATTCACCGCCCATGAACAAGGAGACACCGACAATCCCTTCGTTGCCCACGACGGCGATCTCGGCTGACGCGCCATCCTCCATGACATAGAGCAGGGATACGATGGAGGTGGTGGGAAAGTAGACGTAGCGCATCTCGATGCTCGGCTCGTAGAGCACCTCGCCGAGTCGCATCGGGACGAGTTCCAACTTGGGCAAGATGCGTTCGCATTCGTCCTCCGGCAACGCTTTGAGCAAGTGGTTTTGTCGAGGGTCTGCACCGAGCATATCGCACTTTCAGAGGGTCGGTTTTGATTCGGACTGCCTGGCCAAGGGTGCCGACCGAGTTTGATGACGTAATGTGTTCATTATAAGGATTAAGGCCTGTCTATGTTCGGTCTGGTACTGAATGGCGATGACTGGATCAGCCACCGCAGGACGGCGGCTATGTGCGTCAGCAGACAGACAAGGGCCACCGTATTTCATATCCTTGTTTGGACAAAGTCAACCGAGTTTCGATTTCCTTAGCCCGGCCATGTGCGATGGGTGAATGCCTGGGTCGATCTATCAAGAGCGTTGAAGGCAATTCACTTTTTTTTAAAGGAGTATAGACCATGAAAACAACACAAAAATTTGCAGTTTCCGCAGTCGTGCTGTCCATGCTAATAGGCCTGGGGGGATGTGCTGGCATGTCGCATAGAGACCAGAATACCGCAGTCGGGGCAGGTATCGGCGCGATCGGTGGTGCCGTTCTGACCGGTGGCAGTGGGATTGGTACAGTCGGCGGTGCGGCCGTTGGTGGCGTTATCGGTCACGAAATCAAGTAATTGTAGGAATGCGATGCACTAGGTCAAATCGTCCGGTGCATCGCGAACCGGACCACCTGTGAGTATGGATGGGCCAACAACATCAAAATAACACATAGGTCACCCCGATGGATATTCAAACCCGTTTGATACGGATCGGTATTTCAATGCTGTTCATGGCCGGTCTAGCCGCCTGTGACCGGAATGGGCCGACACCGTCCACTGATCAGAAGATTGACCAGGTTGTCGATACAATTAGCCAGAAGATCGATGCGGCAAGCCAAGCGGTAGGCGAAAAACGGGACAGACAAAGTGCTAGGGCCGGCGATGTCATCGACGACGCCGAGGTCACGACCCGGGTCAAGGCCGCCATTTTCTCAGCGCCGGGCCTAAAATCGCTGAAGATCAACGTCGAAACCAGCAAGGGCGTGGTGACCTTACACGGTTCGACTGATTCATTGTCGAGCAGCGATAGGGCAACAATGCTGGCGGGGACGGTGGCGGGTGTCGAAGAGGTTAAAAACCGGCTGGTGGTAGTGAATTAAAGCGAGTAAATCGGGCCGGGGTCGATAGGAATTGGCTTTGGGTTCGTTATCGAATTGGAGGATGGATCATGCGTATCAGACTATTGGTGTTGTGTATGGCGTTGTGTTCAGTGGCTCCGGCCATGGCCGACGTGAGCGTCGGTATCCGCCTGGGCAATGTGAGCATCGGGGTCAACCTGCCACAGTATCCGGATTTGGTACGGGTGCCAGGCTACCCTGTGTACTACGCGCCGCGACTGGACACGAACTATTTTTTCTACGATGGTGAATACTGGGTCTTCCTTGACGACAGCTGGTATTCCAGCCCCTGGTACAACGGGCCCTGGGACCAGGTAGACCCGGAATTCGTCCCAGTCTACATCCTGCGCATCCCGGTGCGCTATTACCGGCAACCGCCCATGTACTTCCGCGGCTGGTCGCGGAATGCGGCACCACGCTGGGGTAATCATTGGGGCCATGACTGGGAACAGCGGCGCAGCGGATGGGACCGCTGGGATCACCGATCGGCGCCCACGCCCGCGCCATTGCCGGTCTATCAGAAACGTTATTCAGGCAGCCACTATCCCCCCGTAGAGCAACAAAGATCGCTGCAGGGGCAACATTACCGATACCAGCCGCGTGATCCGCTGGTTCGTCAGCACCAGCCGTCGCCGCAAGCACGGCCTACACCACCCCGGAACGATATGCGGGCCGTCCCTCGGCGGGGCGGAAACGAATCGCAGCGCAACATGGGTTCACGTCCGCCGCCGTCGATTCAGCCAGCCCCCCATGTGCAACCGCATGGTGCCGAGCGCAATCAGCGACCGGCACCGGTCCAGGTCGCACCGCAACGGCAAGCCCCGCCAGTCAGGCAGGAAATCCAGCATCAACAACCGGGGTCAGCACAGCATCCGCAGCCGGGAGCCAGAGCGCATGACCAGGGAGGCAAGCCGCAGGACAAGGGAGGCAAGCGGCAGGACAAGGGTGCCGGGCAGGAACGCAATCGAGGCCAGAGCGACGGCCAGGACAATAATCGCGACAGGCCTGGCGATCATGGCCAGGGTGGCCAGCGGTAATTTCATGCCGGCAGCACAAGTGCATATCTGAGCCATTTTATGGTTCGTGCCACTCACCGCGAAATCCACCGCAGCCAGCGCATAGGCTGGTTGCTCGCGGCCGTGCTGACCACATTGGGGGCCCTGGCCGCCCGAGCCGGTGGTGCCCCGGTAATCCGGGCTTCGCTGCGGGTGGTGTTCTGGGGCGCACTGGCCATGGCCCTGACCGCCGGTGCCGGCATGCTGTTTGGCGCGGCGACCTGATCGGGGAAACGTCCTGTCGATTTCGCGGGCAGGCACTACGCTCCAAAGTGGATGCACTCTTCGGGTTCCACCGGACATGAAGGACGAAGCGCCGAGCCATGAAATTCAAGGACTACTACGAGACCTTCGGCCTGCCGCGCAGCGCGACGCAGGATGAGATCAAGCGCGCCTACCGCAAGCTGGCGCGCAAATACCACCCCGATGTGAGCAAGGACCCCGAGGCCGAGGCCCGCTTCAAGGAACTGGGCGAGGCCTACGCCGTTCTGAAGGACCCCGAGAAACGCGCCGCCTACGACCAGATGGGCAGCCAGTGGAAGTCTGGTCAGGACTTCCAGCCGCCGCCGGACTGGAATGCCGGTTTCGAGTTCAGCGGACGCGACTTTGGCGCCGGCGATGGCGTGGATCACAGCGATTTCTTCGAGGCGCTGTTCGGCCGCCAGGCACGCGGAACGCAGCGGGCGGGTATGCATGCCCGGGGCGAGGACCATCACGCCAAGGTGCTGATCGACCTGGAAGATGCCTATCGCGGCGCCCAGCGCAGTATTTCCCTGCGCGTATCGGAGGTGGATGCACAGGGCCACATCGCTCTGCGCGAACGCCGGCTCGACATCAGCATCCCCAAAGGCATCCGCGCCGGCCAGCACCTGCGCCTGGCCGGGCAGGGCGAGCCGGGCCTGGGCGAAGGTTCGGCGGGCGACCTGTATCTGGAGATTGGCTTCAACCCCCATCCGCAGTTTCGCATCGACGATCGCGATGTCTATCTCGATCTGCCGCTGGCACCCTGGGAGGCGGCGCTTGGCTGTTCGCTTGCGGTCGCAACGCCCGACGGCTCGGTGCAACTCACCGTTCCCGCAGGCACGGCGGCGGGAAAATCGCTGAGACTGAAGGGCAAGGGCATACCCGGCAATCCGCCCGGCGACCTGTACGTCGTGCCGAAGGTCGTGTTGCCGCCGGCCACCAGCGAAAGCGAGAAGGACGCCTACCGGGCCATGGCCGGTGCCTTCGACTTCAACGCCCGTGACCCGATGAAAAGTTGACTCGTTATGACCAATACCTACATGCAGCTGATCCGCGGGACCATCGTCGAGGAAGAAATCCATCTGACCCTGGAGGAGTTGTGCCAGGCCTGCCGTGCCTCCGAGGAGCATGTGATGGCCTGGGTCACCGAGGGGGTGCTGGAACCCATCGGCGACGCGCCGCAGGAATGGCGCTTCACCGGGCCGGCTTTGCGCCGGGCGCGGCTGGCCCTGTGGCTTGCCCGAGACCTGGAGATCAACCCGCCCGGTGTCGCCCTGGCGCTCGACCTGATCGATGAAATCGCCGCCTTGCGGGCGCAGCTGCAACGGAACGGGGTACGTTGAGTGCAGGCCATTTTCATAACCGATCAAGGGAGGTCGTAAATGGAAGATATGAAAATTCTGGGCATTGCAGGAGGTCTGCGCAAAGACTCTTTCAACCGCTATGCGCTCAAGACCGCGCAGGAGATGGTGCTGGAAGGCGCGGTATTGCACCTGATGGAACTCAATGACATTCCGGTCTCCAATCAGGACAACGAGATGACGCCGCCGCACGCCGTGCTCGAATTCAAGCGCTGGATCCTGGCTGTCGACGCCATCCTGTTCGCTACACCGGAGTACAACTACTCGGTGCCTGGCCCGCTCAAGAACGCCATCGACTGGGCATCGCGGCCCTATGGTGACAACGCCTAGCTGGGCAAGCCGGCGGCGATCATGGGGGCGTCCCCCGGCAATCTGGGTACGGCCCGCGCGCAATACCATCTCCGGCAGATACTCGTCGCGTTCAACATGCTGGTCGTCAGCCAGCCTGAAGTGATGATCGGTCAGGCCAGGCAGCGGTTCGACCGGGACGGCAAGCTGACCGACGAATCGACCCGGTAGCACATCCAGGATCTATTGCTTGCGCTGGTGAAACTGGCAAGGACCAGCCCGCGCCAATAAGCCCGGCCGGCGGAAGCGGCCACGATCGCACTGACCAGAGTTTGTATGGCCACCGCTATTCGGCGACCGTGCAATCTCAATCTGATTTCTCAGTGAAATGTGCGTTAGCGCACCGACCGCAGCTTCTGAATCGGGCCTACTTGGCACCTGATGCCGTTACAGGAGAATCCCCCGTGCCTCTGATCAATCTGGTAATCGTTTTAATCGTGGTTGGCGTGCTGCTTTGGCTCGTCAACAACTACATCCCGATGGATCGAAAGATCAAGAACATCCTGAATATCGTTGTCGTCATTATTGTTGTCATATGGCTGCTTCAGGTCTTTGGCTTGATGGGGTCGCTGAACGCAATACATATCGGCCGATGATGGATATCGGCCCACTAGGAGATTTAAAGATGATGAAGCTCATGAGGAATCTTGGCGCTGCAGTGGTTATAGGCATGTTGCTTGCGGCGCTGCCTAGCTGCGCGAAGAAGGAAGGCCCGGCGGAGCAGGCCGGCAAGGCAGTGGACAACGCGGTCGATAAGGCCGGCGCCCAGGTCGAAAAGGCCGGCGAAAACATTCAGGACGCAGCCAAGGGTGACAAGAAATAACCTTGCCCCGGCCACGCAAGTCTGGGGGGGGTAACCGCCAATCAGATAAAAAGAAGGATCATGAAAAAACTGGTGTTGATTTCAAGTTTGATGATGTTGGCTTTGAGTGGCTGTTATGTCGTGCCTAACCGAGGCCATGATGATGGCTATCACAATGGTCAGGATCACGGTGGTGATCGAAATGACAATCGGGATCATGGTGGCCATGATGACAATCATGACGGCAGCAATGACCACCACGATCAGTATCATTGAGCCGTTCCCGGGCCGATGGTTGCGATTGCGGGAAAATGAGTGATCCGGCTGGCACGGTGGCTGGTCTTCCTGATTGCGTTATCCGGCGCGAGTTACTCGCCGGCCGCCGGGCCGGAAATGCAATCGGCAGCAACCCTCCAGGCACTATATACAGCCCTGGGTGAGCGACTGAACCACAGTCCGTTCCGGCGGGCACTGATCATCGACTCGTCGGGTTCGTCCAGCCATCTGCAAGGCGACCTCTACGCCCTGGTCGACTATCCATTCGCTACGGTCGCCGCGTCGCTCAGCGGCCCCGGGCAATGGTGCGATGTGCTGATCCTGCATCTCAATACCAAGTACTGCCGTGCCACGGTGAGTGGAGCTGGCGCTGCACTGACAGTCAGGATCGGCAAGAAATATCCCGAATTGCTGGGGGATGCGTATCCTGTTGCCTTTGCTTATCGCCTTGCCTCGAAAACGCCGAACTTCCTGGATATCCGGCTCAATGCGGATGCGGGGCCACTGAGTACCCGTGACTACCTCATCCAACTGGCGGCAATACCGGTGACCGGTGGCCGGACCTTTCTGCATCTCACCTACTCGTATGCCTACGGCCTGACCGGACAACTCGCCATGTATACCTACCTGGCCACCATCGGCCGGGACAAGGTCGGGTTCACCCTGACCGGCAAGCAATCGAACGGCCTGCCCGACTATATCGGCGGTGAGCGCGGCGTGGTCGAACGCAACACTATGCGCTATTACCTCGCGATTGATGCGTACCTCGGCTCGCTTGCCGTCCCACCCAGCTACCGGCTCGAAAAGCGCCTGCAAGCTTGGTTCGACGCTACGGAGAAATACCCGCGTCAGTTGCACGAGCTGGGCAAGATCGATTATCTAAATATGAAACGAAGCGAGTATCAGCGTCAGCAGCAACCGGTCCAATAGGTGTGCCGCTTTTCATGCTGGAGACCACTGATGTCCGGTTGGTTTGAGCGTAAATTCAGTGCGGTTACCAAGAGCACAGCTTTGGTAATTGGCTGGTGCAAGGTAACGATCAAAGCCGCAATTTGCACCGTACGTGGTCGTATAGGACCGATCCAGGCAGGATGCTAGCAAATGAGGAGAACTTCAATGGATCGCGAATTATTGATCGATGCGCGCTGGCAGGAATGTCCGAAACCAATGGAGCGCATTCTTGTGGCATTGGAATTAATGCGTCCTGGCGAGTATGTACGCGTCTTGACTCATCGTGAGCTACGTCAGCTCTATCCGATACTTACCAACTCCGGCTATTCATACAAGGTGGAAACCACGAAAGACGGCTGCTTTAAAATGGAAATCCATTCGCCTGAAAAACACAACAATTAGCGCGTTGTAAAAGCCTCTCTGCACAGGCTATTCAACTGAGCTAACACCTGTGTCGGCAATGGCCGAAGAGCGGGCTCGCACCATATCCGGTCCAGCGACAGCCGATGAATCCTATATCGGTCATCGACCTGCGAAAGCAATGGTCAAAACCAATGTAAATCCGCAGGCCAGCAATTGATCAAAGCGCACAGCCCGGGATTTCAAAGCCAGTACTCCCATATCCGGGCAAACCACTCCTTGATGTGCATGTCGAGCGGGCGGCGTTCCCACTGCTCCAGCGTGATCTGGTCGGATTTAGCCAGGTCCTTGTCGAACATCGTCTGCACCTGTTTGCCGAACTCCGATCCCAGAACCACCGCATTCACCTCGTAGTTGTGCAGGAAGCTGCGCCAGTCCAGGTTGGTCGAGCCGACCGTGGCCCATACGCCGTCGATCAGCGCCGTTTTGGAATGCAGGATCAGCCCGCGCCGCTCGTAGATTTTCACCCCCGCGCGCAGCAGTCGCTCGTAGTAGCCGTGCCCGGCGTGAAACACCAGCCAGGAATCGGTGTGGCTGGGCAGGATCAGGGTCACGTCGACCCCGCGCTGGGCCGAGGCCTCAAGGGCGTCGAGCAGTTGCGGGTCGGGGGCAAAATAGGCGTTGGTCAGGTGTACGCTGGTTTCGGCGCTGCCGATGGCCGAGAGCAGGGTGGCATAGATGAGGCTGAAGGGTTCCTCCGGTGAACTGCCGATCGCCCGCACCACCATCTGGCCGGCCTGCTCGGGGGGCGGGAAGTAATTCCGCGCTGCCATGGGCGCACCCTTCTGGCTTGCCCAGTTGGCGATGAACAGTTTCTGGAATTCGGCCACCACCGGCCCCTGCAGTTCGAGATCGGTATCGCGCCATTCCTGGCTGCTCTCGGCCCCGCCGACCGGCTTGCTGCGCGATCCTGTCCGGAAGGAGCCGCCGGAATACACACTGCTGATGTTGATGCCGCCCAGGAATGCCGTGCGTCCGTCGACGATCAGCAGCTTGCGGTGGTCGCGTTGATTGAGCTCCCATTCCTTGCGCGTCTGCAACGGGTTGATCGGGTTGAATTCGAGCACCTGGATGCCGCTGTCTGCCAGTTGCTTGAAGAACGCGGGGGGGGTGTTGAGGGTGCCCACGCTATCCCGGATCAGATTGACCTGTACGCCTTGCCGCTGCTTTTCCATCAGGACACTGGCAAAGCGTTGGCCGACCTCGTCGTCATCGAGGATATAGGTCTCCATGCTGATGTTGTCATGGGCTCCCAGGATGGACGCATACATTTCCCGGTATGTGGTCGGGCCGTCCTGGAGCAGCAACACCTTGTTGCCTGTCGTCAGCGGGCTGCCGACGATGGCCTCCTCGACCGCCAGGTGGCGGTCAAAGATGTCCGTGGCCTGCCCACGGCTTGCCAGGCGGGCGAGGATCGCCTTGCTTTGCGCAGCCGACAACGGGCCATTCGCCCCGCTCAGGGGCACGGGCGGACCGCGGACCGCCAGATCGGGCACGATGGTCGGCAGGCTGCTGCAGCCTGCCAGAAACACCAGCAGGCCCGCTAGTGCATGGACCAGCCGAAGCAGGGAAAACGGCCGATTCGATGACATCCGGTCACAGCACGCCCAGCAGGAGCAGGACAATGATGATAACCACGACCAGACCCAAGCCACCGCTGGGCCCGTAGCCCCAGCTCCGGCTGTGTGGCCAGGTTGGCAGGACGCCGATCAGCATCAGGATCAGGATGATCAGCAGGATGGTTCCCAAGCTCATGACATTCTCCTCGATTCGGGTTCAGTTTGCGGGCGGCGCCGGCGGAGCCACGATTACCGTCGTTGAACTGCCAGGGGTGCCGGGGTCGCCCTGACTGCCCTGGCTGCCTTCATTGCCCTGGTAGCCCTGCACGCCCCGGTTTCCCTGCATTCCCTGCATTCCCTGCATTCCCTCGTTGCCCATCGTTCCCTGCTCGCCCTGTGCGCCGGGGGCGCCTTGCGGACCTGCGGGGCCGGGCACTGCAGCCGGTGCGGGAGGCGTAATGACCGTGGTGGGTCTGTCACAGGCACTCAAACACAGCATGGCGAGCAGTCCGGAAATCAATATTGGATGGTTCATGGTAGATCCTTTGAAAGTGGAAATGGGTGGTTCGAAACAGCCTCGACGCCGAAACCGCGCGGGTGAATGGCGGGACGGCGACTTTGCTGTCAGCCTGATGAACAAGCTACCCACTACGGTCGCTGTAGTCTGTGCGACGCCGCACTTAGGGTTGTCGAAAGAACAGGTCCCTCGACCTGGTTCAAGTTGCCTGAAAAGGTTCATGCGTGCCGTGCCGGATGTGTGCTGCCGCACAGAACAAATCGGACTGTCTGCCTATCCTCATTCACGGAGGGCGCTGGCTGACACGCGCGGCGCTCCCGATCATCATCAACATTCAATGCTAGGAGCACACCATGAACAAGGATCAAGCCAAGGGCCGTATCGACGAGGCAACAGGCAAGATGAAGGAAGTCGCCGGCAAGGTCACCGGCAACAAGGAACTGGAGCTGAAAGGGACAGTTCAGAACATCGGCGGCAAAATCCAGGCAGGCCTGGGCGACCTGAAAAATGACCTGGAGAAGGCTAGCCCGAAAAAATAAATAAGTGATGCGCGTCATTTCCGCCTTCGCGGGAATGACGGATATATCAGCGTTACTCTAGTTTGCCTTCAGTTTTTCCAGCATGCTGGACAGGTCGTCCGCATGTTCCTCTTCCACCTCCAGGATGTCTTCCAGCATGCGCCGAGTGGTGACGTCCTTGTCGCCGAGGTAGCGGATCATCTCGCCATAGCTGTCGATGGCGATCCGTTCCGCCACTAGGTCTTCCTTGATCATGTCGACCAGACCCTTGCCCGCCACGTATTCCGCGTGGCTGCGCATGGCCAGGCCTTCCGGATTGAACTCGGGCTCGCCCTTCAGTTGCACGATGCGGGCGGCAATCAGGTCGGCATGACCCTGTTCCTCTGTGGCGTGCAACAGAAACTCCGCCGCCACGGTGTCGGCATTGATGCCGCGGGCCATGAAGTAGTGACGCTTGTAACGCAGGACGCAGACCAGTTCGGTGGCCCGCGCTTCATTCAGCAACTTCACGACCACGCCCCGGTCGGCGCCATAGGACGCGGTGACCGCGCCATCCATGATGTGTTTTCGTGCGCGTTCGCGCAGGGTCTTGATGTCGGTAAGAAATGGTTTTGAATCGGAGGATGAGGCGTTACCACCTGTCCTGGTTTTGCTTGCGGTTTTGCTCATGTCCTGGCTCCTGGGGGTGTGGCTGTGTGGCCATTGCGCATCGAATGATCCGCCTGCCGCCTATCGTGATGCCGGGTGCCAGTCTGGACGGTAGCGCACACAACAGGCCGCTAATGGCCTCGCTATGTGCCCCAGCGTACTGATAAGGCTGAGCAATTCGCCTACCTTCAACCTTGCGATTGCACTTGCCGAGGCGGTATTCCATGACTTTTGCAATCTGGGCGCTAATCATCGGCGCACTTCTGATCACCATGGCCCTGTCGGGCACATCGCTGAAGCGACTCCCGCTGAGCACGGCCATGCTCTAACTGGCCGCCGGTTTCGGGCTGGGGCCTGCCGGATTGGCGCTTATGGCACCCGATCCGCAGGTCTACTCAGTGATTATCGAAAGAGTGGCCGAGGTGACGGTGCTCATTTCGCTGTTCGCCATGGGCCTACCTTCTACTCTAATTTCTGAGAGGGAGGTGTCTCAGGTCATATTGGCACGGGGGGGAGTCGTCATTCCTGCTGTGTGCGATATCGCACAGACAATACATGCTCATGTGTTCATTCTGTGCCCGAGGTGGCGGCCCGATTTGCCGATTACGGGTCGCACGCTCGGCTTCAGGGCAATAGCCAAAATTTCAGATCGACAACAGCTACAAAACCATTACCAAAGGATATGAAAATGGCCAATACACAATCCGTACTGCATAAATTTCTTCTCATCGCCGCCGCCACGTTGACGCTCGGCGCGATCAGCAGCCAGGCCTCTGCGGCAACCGCCGAGGATCTGGACAAGGACTCTGCTCAGGCACTGCAAACCTTGTACAAGGCGAACCCCGTTGCCGAGACCATTGGCAAGAATGCCAAGGCAATACTGGTCTTCCCCAAGGTCATCAAGGCCGGCCTGGTTTTCGGCGGTAGTTACGGCGAAGGCGTCTTGATGAAGGCCGGGCAGGTTTCCGGTTACTACAATTCCGTGTCCGCCTCCTGGGGTTGGCAGGCCGGCGCTCAGTCCTACAGCTACGTCGTATTCCTGATGAACAACAAGGCCGTCAAGTATCTTAACGAGACCAAGGGTTGGGAAGTTGGTGTAGGTCCGACCGTGGTTGCGGTCGATCAGGGCGTTGCCAAGAACCTGTCCTCTTCGACACTGAAGGACGATGCCTATGCCTTCATCTTCGACCAGCAGGGCCTGATGGCCAGCCTCAGCATCGAAGGCACGAAGATTTCCCGCATCAAACGTTGATAGCCAGAGTCCTTCCGGCCTCTGAAAATAGTTAGAAAGGAATTCACCATGCGCTCGCTCCCACTGAGTATTCTAGGCTTGGCACTGGTCTATAGCGGCATCGTTGCCGCCCAGACCGATGTTCAGCCCTACTACAATCCCACCAACCCGGCCAGTTCGACCGGCTTTACCACCGACTACGAGCTTTATCGGACCATCGGCTGCCCGGGCAAGGAACTGCTGGGTGTCCCCTGTCGTGTGCCCGCACCGGCTCCGGTTGTGGCCGCTGCCCCTGAACCTGCGGCCACGCCTGCGCCGGAACCGGTCGCCAAACTGGTCCCGGCGGCCACGCCTGCGCCGGAACCGGTCGCCAAACTGGTCCCGGCGGCCACGCTGGCCAAAGGCCATCCGCTGGTTCTGGAAGACGTCAATTTCAAGTTCGACTCCTCCCAGCTGCAACCACAGGCTGACACTATCCTGAACCAGGCCGCAGGCGACCTCAAGGCGGCCGGCTATCCGCCGGCTAAGATCGATGGCTACACCGACAGTACCGGTCCGGCGGCTTACAACGTGAAGCTGTCCGAGCGTCGTGCCGCCTCGGTCAAGGCGTATCTGGTCGACAAGGGCGTTCCGGCGGATAGCCTCACGACCAAGGGTTACGGCGAAACCAATTTCGCCGCCACCAACAGCACCAAGGCCGGTCGTTACCAGAACCGTCGGGTCGAGTTGCACATCACCGAGTAATGACGCGTTTCATGCAATGACAGAAGGCAGCATCGACGGTGCGGCCTTCTGTCATGTGCGCACTTCGTGAACACCCCAGACGACAGGGGCCGTTGTCTATGTACGGTATCGAACAGACTGCGCCAGCCTGCACGGACATAGTGCTAGCAAGGCATTCCCCTTCCCCTTCCAATCCGATGGACGGTTGCACCGCTCACCCTTTTAACGGGCCTTAATCGCTCACCCAGAGGTCAGTCCCGATGGCGGAAATCGCATCTCCTGAATCAGTCGTTCCGACAGGAACCCGCATCGCTTCGGACGCCGAGCCTCCGACCGTCGCCCCCCTCGCGGGACAGGGCCTGGCGCTATCCATCCTGGCAACCCTCGTGGTGATCTTTGCGCTGGACTGGGCCCAGGACTTTGTCATATCGCTTCTGCTCGGGATACTGTTTGCCTACACTCTGAATCCGCTGGTCGCCGGACTGGAACGTATCCGTATCCCGCGCGTACTGGGCGCCTGCATCGTCCTGGTCGGGACCGTATGTGCGCTGGCGGTGGGGGCATACTCGTTGCGCGGGCAGATGCAGACCGTGCTGGAACAGTTGCCGATTGCAGCCGGCAAGCTGTCGAGCAGCCTCGCCGGCCTGAGCAAGGATCAGACCGGCACCATGCGCAGGATGCAGGCTGCCGCAAGCGAATTTGAAAAGGCGGCGGGCCAGACAACCGGCGGGGCGTTTGCACCCAGGCAAGCAGCGACGCGGGTGGTGGTTGAAGCGCCAGGCTTCAGGCTCAGTAATTTCCTCTGGGCAGGCTCGGTGAATGCGGTGGGGCTAATCGGCCAGTCCACCATGGTGCTCTTCCTGACCTTTTTCCTGCTTTTGTCCGGCAACACCTACCGGAGAAAGCTGGTACGTCTCACCGGGCCCTTGATGTCGAACAAGCGGATCACCGTGCACATGCTCGACGACATCAACAACTCCATCCAGCGCTATATGTTCATGCTGCTGGCGACCAACGTGCTGGTCGGCCTGCTGACCTGGGTCACGCTGCGCCTGATCGGTCTCGAAAACGCCGGTGCCTGGGCGGTGGCGGCAGGCCTACTCCACATCATTCCGTACTTCGGTCCGGCAGTCACCGCGGCCGGAATCGGGATGGCCGCCTTCATCCAGTTCGACGCGCTGCCCGTCGCGCTCCTCATCGCCGTCGCACCGCTGGCCATCGCCACTGTGGTCGGCGTGTTCGTGACCACCTGGATGACCGGGCGGATCGTCAGGATGAACACGGCGGCGATCTTCATTTCCTTGCTGTTCTGGACCTGGCTTTGGGGCGTATGGGGGATGCTGCTGAGCATGCCGATCACGGTCATCCTGAAAGTGCTGACCCAGCATGTGGAACGGCTCGCCCCGGTGGCCGAGCTGCTCGGCGACTAGGTCGTCGCGACAGCCGTCTTGGTGGCCATGGTCCGGCCATCGCACCGGTCATGCCGCCGCCTACAGCACAAAACGCAGGGTCGCGCCGTAGATTGAAACGCTCACCACCTTCCACGGATCGCCAGCCTGCGCCGCCAGCACGATGAGCACGGCAGTCCCGGCGAGCGCCAGCACGACCCCGAAGAGATGAGTCAGGGCGTTGAGTTTTTCCTCAGGCTGGATAAGCCTGGCCGGGCGGCTATCGAATGGCTTGCCCGGCTCATGCAACGGGTCGGCTAAATTGCGCTGTGTGCTGTGGCAGCGAATAACTCACTTTCGGTCGATCTCGATGTTTTCCTTGGTCCCACTGTGGGAGACGGCGATCATGATGCCCAGGCCGGTCATGATCACGACGCCGATAAATATCCATGCTGCGCCAATATTGGCCAGAATGCCCAACTTCCAGAGCGCAGCCAGAAGACCGCAAACCAGGATAACGAATCCGACAAAATACATGCCTGCCCATTTCATCATTCACCTCCCGATGAGCTCACTATTGAGATTTCCATATTCCCCGATGGGCAGAACGCCTTGCTGGAATAGGTATTGGGACACTGGCGCGTGCCAGAGCGAGACCGGCTAC
>JAVHQJ010000102.1:14775-16588 GCA_036171075.1 Sideroxydans sp.
GCCTTGCTGGAATAGGTATTGGGACACTGGCGCGTGCCAGAGCGAGACCGGCTACTCGCCGCGCAGCCGAACCATGATCCGCCACGTCAGCCAGCCGCGCTCCAGCCATCTTCCGACCGAACCTGGCCGGACTGCCGCAACAAGGACAACGCCACCGACCAGCCATGCCGGGTGGCGTTTAAGAAACCGCAGCCCGGCCAGGCCCTGATCGACTACGGCCAGGCGCGCGCGCCAGGGCTGGATGTCTCCCGCCAACGCCGTTCGTTGCGCAGCGGCCTGAGCGACCAGCTGTTCGCGGCGTTCGATGAGCCGGATCAGCTTCTGGTTCATGGCCGGGACGCCAACTGCTGCCGGTCTTTGCTTAATTCTGACAGGGTTGCCGCGAACAGCCTTGGCTTGGCTCTTGCCCTGTGCAGCGCGACCCGCCATGCCGCCAGGCCAGCGCTCAGGAAAAACACCGCCAGCCCGCCAAGTGCCAGGAGACGATAGCTGTCCCAGAACACCATGACCAACAGAATCGTGGCCAACACTACCCCAACTCCAAGCAAAAACAGGGCGGCCAGTGCCAGCACCAGCAACGCCAACCAGTGTTCACGATCCTCCTCCAGATCCGAAGACAGCAGATCGAGACGGGTATGGACGATGGCCACCAGCGTTGCGGCAAGCTGGCTTAACGACTCAAGCAGACCTTTGCCCGCAGTTTGACCGGTCATGACTGTTCAGCTAACGACGGCCGATCAGCACACCGATGGCCAGGCCGACTGCCGCAGCGGCGCCGATGGCTTGCCATGGGTTGTTGTGCACGTAGACATCCGTCGCCTTGGCGGCGGCCCGAGTCTTTTCCAGCACGGCCGTCTGGGCTTCCGCCATCCTGGCTTTGGCTAGCTTGATCGAATCTTCCGCCTTGGCACGCAACTCGGCGACCTTGTCGCCACCCTGATTAGCTGTGGCCTTCAGCAAGGCTTCCGTATCCGCGACGACGATCTTGAAATCGGCGATCAGTTGTTCGCTGCTGACTGCGTCTGATAATTCTTTCATTTGATACTCCGTTGTGCTGTGTTGAGGTTGAAATTAGAGACGCCGGCCCTGGATGACACGGATCAGTATTACCACGATGGCGATGACCAGAAGCAGGTGAATCAGTCCACCCATGGTGTATGAGGAAACCAGGCCGACCAGCCAGAGAACGATCAAGATGATTGCGACTGTTTCAAGCATTTTTGTACTCCAGTTATGATGATGTCGGACTTATCCCTGCATTGCTGACCATCGTCTGAATCTGAAGATACGCGTCGGAACTGAAATCATCTGTGCGCTATCGAACAGAAGGGCAAAAGATTTCGGATAGCGGCATCGACCTGTCACTTGACCAATCGATCAGGTCTGTGCGCCGCGTGCGGATATGAATTATTTGCCCATCATGCGGGCGTAGCTTGCATTGTCGGCCTGGTAACAGCCACACGTGGCGGTGTTCAGCCCCGCACTGTCCAGAATCGTGATATTTCCACGGCGATAACTGATAAAGCCTCTGTTGTGCAGCGAAGTGGCCGCCTTGGTGACGCCGACCCGACGTATCCCCAACATGTTGGACAGGAACTCCTGCGTGACATGAAACGTGTCCGAATGGGTCCGGTCATGGATCATCAACAGCAAGCGGGCGAGCCGTTCCTCCACCACATGAAAATGGGCGCAGGCAACGGTTTGTGCCAGTTGGTCGAGTTGGACATATAAATAACGATTCAGCACGCCCAGTAACGATAGGCTAAGCTTGAACTCGCGTCGAAATAGTGCGGCATCCATGCGCAGCGCGGGG
>JAVHQJ010000103.1:0-3602 GCA_036171075.1 Sideroxydans sp.
ATGCCACTAATAAATTTCCCGGCGAGACGCAACGCGAATGGGGTACGCCCATCGTGATGGATGAGGCAGTGAAAGCGAAGGTAGATGCGATGTGGGGTGAGTTGGGATTGTGATTTTTGAGCGTTGCTAGAAACAAAAAAGCCGAGGAAGTCCTCGGCTTTTTCGTCTGTTGGAACGCTGGATTAGAACAGATAACCCAACGACATCACGCCTTCGGTTAGCCATAGCTCTTGGTCAGCGTTGCCTTGATAGACGGCGACTTTACGCAGCACGCCGTAGGCTTCTTTGCCCGTCAGTTCCAAATACAGGGATTCAGTCATACGGTAACGTACGCCCACTTCAACCCCCACTGTCCAGCCACGTATTTGCCACCAATCGTTGCTGGCGAAGCAGCAGCTATTTACCCATTTGGGGCCCAGCTCATTGGGGTGGCCGTCAATCGTATTGTCGGCGTGGGGCATGAGTATCCCTGCCCCGGCGCGACTGATGGCTTCTAAATCTCCGGGTTTTTGTTTTGGGCCATACAAGTGGTTCAGCCAAACGGCATTCAGCATGATGTGGTTCAAACCGTTGTGCAGTTTGTAATCGAAGAAATTCTTGTCGAGCACCATGTCTTGATTGACGGGCTGATTGTGAATCGTGCCCGTCACGCGTGCAGTTTGACCAATGTTGGTGTTGTATTTTGTGTGATCCAGCGAGAACTCAATGGCGAAAGTTTTCTCGGCATCCATGAACTTGCCAATCCGAATGTTTTCCTGGGGGGCGAAGAAATTAAACTTCAAGGTGGAGTCAATCGTGCCTGGAATGTTGGTGGCGAAGTCAGTCGCTTTGGCTTGATGCACGGTGAAATTATTGCCTAGTCCTGGCTGCGTAACGTGAATGTCGGAAGGTGCGTAATACTGGCGGCTGTAGCCCCATGAGAAATACCAATTTTTATCGTCAGCGATGAGGGCGGTATCTTGAGCAGCAGAATTGTTTGAGTTGGCAGACGGCGCATCGGTCGTGTCTTGCGCCAGCGCCATCGAGTAGGGCGCGATGCAGAGTGCCGCAGCGAAAAGTAAGTTCTGGGTTAATTTTGTTTTCATCATGTTGTATCCAAATAAACAGGGGCATTACCCCCAAAATGGTTGCGGATTATACATTAGGACATCTCTAATAATTCGTCACACCAGCGAAGGCCGGTGCCCACTGGCTTTATAGAAGGGGCTTTGCCCTTGCTACGCAAGGAACTTTATTTTTCAAACTGGATACCGGCTTTCGCCGGTATGACAAAATTTGAATTTTTAGAAATTCCCGTTAGCTATTGCTGTTGCACCCATTCAAGCAAAGCGTCCTGTGCATCCTGTCCGCGCTGGGCGTAAGGGCTGTTGATGAAAAACACCACAATCCATTCTGTGCCACTTTTGGATTCCACGTAGCCTGCGATGGTTTTTACGCCCGTTAGCGTGCCTGTTTTTAGGTGAGCATGACTAGCAGCAGGACTATTTTTCAGACGTTTTTTGACAGAACCATCCACGCCCAGAATAGGCAGCGAGGCTTCTAGTTCGGCGCGCAAAGGATGTTCAGTAATGTGTTGCAGCAGCTGTGCCATATGTGACGCGCTGATGCGTTCTTGGCGTGATAACCCAGCGCCGTTTTCTAACACCAGCTCGGGGAAGCGTAGTTGCTTATTCTCTAGCCATATTTGCATCGCCAATTTACTACGGTCAATGCTCATCGCACCGACTTCGCTTTTTGCGAGCAACACAGCGTCATTGGCTGGACTTGTGGGCGCGGCGGGATTGGGTAGGGCGAGACCAAGCGTGAGAAAAGTTTGGCGCGCCATTACATTGTTGCTGTATTTGTTGATGTCGCGAATGATGCCGCTTAACGGTTCGGAGCGATGGGTGGCAAACAGGGTTGCGCCTTCGCTCACGCGGCCGTCGCGTTCAGTGCCTTGCAGGCTGCCGCCTAGCTCTTTCCATATTGCCCGAAACACTGCGCCCACATAACGGGTGTGCGGCATGACGCTTAAATTTTGCTCGCGCTCGCCGCAGCCCACAGGGTAGTCACCTTGTAACACCACGCTATCGCCAAGCGGCTGCACACTAAAGTAATCATCCCAATTGTCGCAATTACCTTTTTCATTTTTAGGGGTGAGTTGATTGTCCAGCACAAATCCATCTAGCGGTGGTTCGCTCACGATGCGCAGGTTTTCACCATCGGGCATATAGCGCAAACGTAGCGTGTTGAAGTTAATGAGTAGTGCATCAGGCCCCACGTTGTAGGCGCGTGCGGGGTCGCTATCGAATTCGGAAGGGTCGTGTGCGGGCAGGTCGAAAAAACTTCGATCCAGAATTAAGTCGCCGCGAATCTCGCGCAGACCACGCGAGCGCAGCTCATTGAGCCACAGCCAGAACTGCTCGATGGTGAACTTGGGGTCGCCATAGCCTTTCAAAATCAAGTTGCCGTTGAGCACGCCCGCTTTTAATTCGCCATCGAGATACGCCTCGGTTTCCCACGTGTAAGCCGGGCCCAGCAAATCCAGCGCGGCATAGGTGGTGAGCAACTTCATGGTGGAGGCGGGGTTCATTGGGCGCGTGGCATTGATGCTGATGCGTGCATCGTGCCTCCCTATCTCACGCACTTCCACTGCGATGCCAGATTCGGGAATGCCTGCGTGTTTAAGCTCTGCCTTAACGGTAGCGGGGAGCGGCACAGCGTGCGCATAAGAGGCAAACAAGAGAAAGAAAACGAGGGCGCGGTAGTTCATATTAATTCGTCAATCACTTTCAAAGTTTGGTTCACCAGTAACTGCATTTCATCTTCGGTGAGGGTGTAGGGCGGCATGAAATAAACCGTGTTGCCCATCGGGCGCAGTAGCAGTTCGTACTTTAAGCCCAGCGAAAAACAACGTTGCGCAAAATCGGCGTGCGGCGATGCTACTTCAAACGCCCAAATCATCCCTGTGTTGCGGAAATGTTTAACTTTTGGATGCTCGCGCAAGGGCGCGGCGATGCGATTGAAAAAAGCGGTTTTGTCGCGGTTGCGATTCAGCACATCGTCTTGCTTAAAAATGTCCAGCGTGGCCAAGGCCGCGCGGCACGCCAGTGGATTGCCCGTATAGGAGTGCGAATGCAGGAAGCCGCGCGCTGTTTTGTCATCGTAAAACGCTTGGTAGATGTTGTCCGTGGTCATCACGATGGACAGCGGCAGATAACCGCCCGTGATGCCTTTGGAGATGAGCAGAAAATCGGGGGTGATTCCCTGTTGTTCTGCGAGCTTGTGCTGCGCATCGTCAGTGCTGTCACTTTCAGGGGGCGGGGTTAAGCCCCTCTCCCCACGGGGGAGAGGTTGGGGTGGGGGAGCTTGTTCACACGCGAACATCGTCCCCGTGCGTCCCATGCCCACCGCAATCTCATCCGCAATCAAATGCACTTCATATTGAGAACACAGCTCACGCGCACGTTGCAAATAGATGGGGTGATACATCGCCATCCCTGCCGCGCCTTGCACCAGCGGCTCGACGATGAAGGCGGCGATGCTGTTGTGATGCGCTTGCAGATGCTTCTCCAGAGAGTCAGCGCAGCGCAGCGCGTAGTCCTCCGCACGCTCTCCAGAAT
>JAVHQJ010000104.1:0-7718 GCA_036171075.1 Sideroxydans sp.
AATCAAGCCTTGCAGGGAAATTTACGGGGTAAAATGAACCCCGAAACGTTAGTAAAATAATATGAAAAAAATAATCATTACAGGCGGCGCGGGTTTTATTGGCTCTGCACTTATTCGCCACATCATTGATCACACCTCAGATGCGGTGGTGAATGTGGATAAATTGACCTACGCTGGCAATCTGCAGTCACTGGAATCCATCGCTACTAGTTCACGTTACGCCTTCGAGCAAGTGGACATCTGTGATGCGACTGAAGTGAATCGTGTGTTCCGCGAACACCAGCCAGATGCAGTGATGCATTTGGCTGCCGAGTCGCATGTAGATCGCTCCATCAGCGGCCCTGCGGAATTCATCCAAACCAACATCGTCGGTACCTACACATTGCTGGAAGGGGCGCGGGCGCACTGGAATTCGCTCACTGGCGTAAAGAAGGAAGGCTTCCGTTTCCATCACATCTCCACAGATGAGGTCTATGGAACGCTGGGGGCAGATGGATTCTTTACCGAAGAAACTGCTTACGAGCCCAACTCTCCTTATTCCGCCAGCAAAGCATCAAGTGATCATCTGGTGCGCGCATGGCATCACACTTACGGCATGCCAGTTGTAACCACAAACTGTTCTAACAACTACGGTCCGTATCACTTCCCTGAAAAGCTGATTCCGTTGGTCATTCTGAATGCGGTGAACGGCAAGCCATTGCCTATCTACGGCAAGGGCGACAATATTCGCGATTGGTTGTATGTGGAAGATCATGCGCGAGCGCTGTATTTGGTTATGAATCAGGGCGCGCTGGGTGAAACCTACAACATCGGCGGTTGGAACGAAAAAACCAATTTGGAAGTGGTGTATGCCATCTGCTCTATCTTGGACGAACTGCGCCCCCAGAATGCACCTCACACCAAGTTCATCACTTTTGTAAAAGACCGTCCTGGTCATGATCAGCGCTACGCCATCGACGCTAGCAAGATTGAGCGTGATTTAGGCTGGAAGCCGCAAGAAACTTTTGAAACCGGACTGCGCAAGACGGTCGAGTGGTATCTGTCTAATGATGCTTGGGTAAAGGGGGTCAGTAGCGGTGCATATCGCGATTGGGTACAGCAGCAATACACCATATGAAAATTCTTTTATTTGGAAAAGGTGGGCAGGTCGGCTGGGAATTGCAGCGCAGCCTGTCAGCACTCGGAGAATTGGTTGCTGTCGATTTTGATAACGTCGAGTTGTGTGGTGATTTCACAAACTTGGCTGGCATCGCTGCCACCGTACGTGCCGTCAAACCCGATGTCATCGTCAATGCCGCAGCGCATACCGCGGTGGATAAAGCTGAAAGCGAAGTGGAGCTCGTCACCACCATTAACGCGCAAGCGCCGGGTGTCCTTGCTACAGAAGCCTATGCGATTAA
Organism: Sideroxydans sp.; assembly: GCA_036171075.1. Taxonomy (GTDB): domain Bacteria; phylum Pseudomonadota; class Gammaproteobacteria; order Burkholderiales; family Gallionellaceae; genus Sideroxyarcus. The sequence goes on from JAVHQJ010000104.1 coordinate 1,401, forward strand.
CGCCTTGCTGGTGCATTACTCAACTGATTATGTATTTGACGGCAGTGGCCAGCGTGCATGGCATGAAAGTGACACGCCCATGCCATTAAGCGTGTACGGCTCGACCAAGCTTGCGGGCGAACAACTCATTCAGCAATCCGGCTGCAAACATCTTATTTTTCGTACTAGCTGGGTATATGGTGCGCGTGGCGGCAACTTTGCCAAAACAATGTTGCGCCTGGCGAAAGAGCGCGACAGTTTGGCTGTCATCGATGATCAAATCGGTGCGCCTACAGGGGCGGATTTGCTGGCGGATGTGACCGCGTATGCCATCCGCGATACCTTAGCGCAGCCCGAAAAATCAGGCTTATACCACTTGGTGGCCGCAGGAGAAACGACGTGGCATGGCTATGCCAGCCTAGTGTTGGAACATGCGCAGGCCGCATCTGTGGTGCTCAAAGTTGCGCCGGAAGACATCAAAGCCATTCCAACCAGCGCCTATCCAACACCGGCACAGCGCCCCCTCAATTCCCGTTTAAATTGCAGCAAACTGGAGCGTGCGTTCGGCCTCACCATGCCATCTTGGCAGGCTGGTGTGCGCCGTATGTTGACTGAAATTTTGGAGAGACAAGTATGATGAATAGAAAAGGTATCATCCTCGCTGGTGGTTCCGGCACACGTTTGCACCCAGTTACCTTAGCGGTGTCAAAGCAACTGTTGCCGGTGTATGACAAGCCAATGATCTACTACCCACTTTCAACCTTGATGCTGGGAGGGATGAAAGACATCCTCATTATCTCAACCCCGCAAGATACGCCGCGCTTCCAGCAACTGCTGGGGGATGGGAGTGCGTGGGGGTTGAATCTTAACTATGCAGTACAGCCATCGCCAGACGGTTTGGCGCAAGCTTTCACCCTTGGGCGCGATTTTGTGGGCAACGATCCTTCGGCATTGGTGCTGGGAGATAACATCTTCTATGGTTACACCTTTCAAGATCAGCTGAAAAGTGCATCGAGTCAGCCATCGGGTGCGACCGTATTTGCCTACCATGTGCGTGATCCAGAGCGTTATGGCGTGGTGGAATTCGACGCTACGGGACGCGCTATTTCCTTGGAAGAAAAACCGCTCCAACCTAAATCCAATTACGCGGTGACTGGCTTGTACTTTTACGACAACGACGTGCTGGAAATCGCGCGCGACCTTAAGCCTTCGCCGCGAGGTGAGTTGGAGATCACCGAAGTGAATCGTATCTATATGGAGCGTGGCAAGCTCTCGGTGGAAATGATGGGGCGCGGTTTTGCATGGTTGGATACCGGTACACACGAATCCATGCTGGAGGCAAGCCACTTCATTCAAACTGTAGAGCACCGCCAAGGGCTGAAGATTGCGTGTCCAGAAGAAATTGCCTTTCGCCAAGGTTTTATAGATGCAGCACAACTGGAAAAACTGGCCGCACCACTAAAGAAAGGTGGGTATGGTGAATACATGCTGCAAGTTCTTAAAGAATCAGGTCAATCACGATGAATGTCACTACCACGACTATTCCCGATTTACTCATCATCGAGCCTAAAGTGTTTGGTGATGAGCGGGGATTTTTTTACGAGAGCTTCAACCGCAAGCGTTTCGCTGAACTAACGGGGCGTGATGTAGATTTTGTGCAGGACAATCATTCTCGATCAGCGAAAGGCGTGCTGCGCGGTCTGCACTACCAGATTCAGCATCCGCAGGGGAAACTGGTGCGCGCCACCCAAGGTTGTGTACTAGATGTTGCAGTGGACATTCGCAAAACTTCGCCGACATTTGGGCAGCATGTTGCGGTAGAACTTTCGGCTGAAAACAAGCGCATGTTCTGGATTCCAGAAGGCTTTGCACATGGCTTTGTTGTGTTGTCTGAAACAGCAGAGTTTCTTTATAAAACTACAGACTATTGGTTTCCAGAACACGAGCGCTCCATTCTATGGAACGACAGTGCACTTGGCATAGATTGGAAATTGCAGGGTCAGCCTTTGGTATCAGGCAAGGATGCGCTGGGAAAAACATTGGCCGAAGCGGAGTGTTTTGAATGACGCATCCGCTGCCGGGTACCGAATTATCAATAGACGCAGTGTCGTCTGAACGGGAAGTTCATCGAATCGGTATCGAGATGTTGCCAGCGCCGCAGGCAGCGCTTGTGGTGAATTTTGCTGACGGCTTTGGTGCGGGTTGGCTTGATCCCAATAGCAAACAGTTGCGTCTTGAATTTCAGTTAGTTGCTCTATTTAGTAACGCCAAAACAGACAACCTTTGGCTTTCTGTTGCCGGCCGCGAAGAAAATTTTGCGCTATTCCCAATTAATACCGCATCCCCAGTTGTGGGACAAAAACATCAAGAGATTCCCTGGTCAGCTCAAAGCCGGTTTTTAGTGAATGAAATTGTCGAGCTGCCGGAGTGGGCAATCAACTCTGATGGGTTTGAATTGATGGCAGGGGTTGGGAATAAACCAGAGAAGATTGGCATTATTCATGTGAGAAAAGGGCCAAATGCAATCGAGCCGCAGCATGCCAGCAATGATGAAGTTGCAAATTTGTGTAAACCAGAGTTGCCAGCAACAGTTGTTGTGACTGAAAATTCAGTAGCAATAGAAGCAAATCCGGTTAAAGGGCTTGCTCTAGCAGAAACCGCGATAATGCAAAGCGGTCGGATCCTCATCCAAAGACTGTCTGCCAGTATCGCAAACATGAACCGCCTGTTTCTCACCACAGTCATTTTGCCGACTCTGATGTCGATCGTCTACTTTGGGTTCATTGCTTCGGACGTGTACATCTCAGAGTCGCGTTTTGTTGTACGCAGCCCAGAAAAACAAGCCACCAGTGGGCTTGGTGCAATCCTGCAAAGTTCAGGTTTCTCTCGCGCGCAAGACGATACCTACACCATCCATGACTACATACTGTCGCGCGATGCACTGCAGATACTGGAAAATCAATTTTCAATCAGCCAATCTTACGGCAGTAATAACGTTGACCTCTTCAGCCGCTTTGGTGGGCTCGATTGGGATCACAGCTTTGAAGCATTGCTACGCTACTTTCAAAAACACGTCTCCATTAATTCTGACTCCTCGTCTTCCATTACCACGTTGACAGTAAGTGCCTATACCAGTCAAGACGCTTACCGCATTAATGAAAGCCTGCTGGGAATGAGTGAAGCGCTGGTTAATCAGCTTAATGAACGCGGCCGCCAAGATATGATTCGCTTTGCCGGCAGAGAAGTTGCTGATGCCGAAAAAAAAGCCGCGGATGCAGCGCTGGCTGTATCAAACTATCGTGATCAAAATAACGTTTTTGACCCTACAGGTCAATCCGCGCTTCAGCTACAACTTGTTTCCAAACTCCAAGATGAGTTATTCGCCACCGAAAACGTCCTCATCCAGGTTCAAACGCTAACCCGCGACAATCCGCAAATTGTTTCATTGCGAAAACGTGTAGAAACCTTGAAGGGCAACATAGCCAGTGAAACCGCAAAAGTTGCTGGTGCTGGCAGCTCACTCTCCAGCAAAGCCGTTGAATACGAGCGCCTAAAGATGGAAAGTATGTTTGCCGAAAAACAGCTTGCTGCAGCATTGGCCTCGCTTACGCAAGCCCGAAATGAAGCCCAGCGTAAACAGCTTTATTTGGAGCGCATCATCCAACCGAGTAAGCCGGATAAAGCGATGGAGCCGCGCCGTTTGCGCGCCATACTGACTACGCTAATCCTAGGGCTGATCGTCATGGGCGTGTTGACCATCCTGCTAGCCGGTGTGCGTGAGCATAAGGATTGAGATAGGTGAGTATTCCAATAACATCATTGCGGCGCTCATTCGCGATCCAGGTGCGGGTAACGCATGCATTGATTATGCGCGAAATTATCACCCGTTATGGGCGGCATAACATCGGCTTTCTGTGGCTATTTTTGGAGCCGATGTTATTCACCTTGGGCATTACTACCCTCTGGACACTCATCAAAGCTACGCATGGATCCAGCCTGCCCATTACGGCCTTTGCGGTCACTGGCTACTCTTCGATACTATTGTGGCGCAATTGCAGTAATCGGGTTATCAAGGCAGTTGAAGCTAATCTCAGTCTGATGTACCACCGGAATGTGCGGGTGCTAGATGTCTATGCTGCACGACTCATTCTGGAAATTGCTGGGGCGACCACTTCGCTAACCGTACTGACGATAATGTTTACCGCCATGGGCTGGATGAATTTTCCGGTTGATATTATGACCGTGATGTTGGGGTGGCTACTTCTGGCATGGTTCGCAGTCGCTTTGAGTTTAGTAGTGGGGGCGGCATCGGAGCGCTCAGAGCTTGTAGAACGGGTATGGCACATATTTACGTATCTGCTGTTTGGGCTATCTGGGGCGGGCTTTATGGTTGACTGGTTACCCAAGGCTGCCCAGGAATATATTTTGTGGGTGCCGATGGTGCATGCTACGGAGATGATCCGGCACGGTTACTTTGGGGCTGCCGTGCGTACATATGAAGATCCTATTTATCTGATGTTGTTTAATTCGGCACTTATGTTGATTGGGCTAGCCATGCTGAAAGAGACCGGGCGAAAGGTGGAGCCAGAATGATTGCTCTTGAAAACGTCACTAAGGTCTACGATACCCGGCAAGGGCCACGCACTGTGCTTGATGGCATTAACCTGCGCATTAAAAGGGGGGAGAAGGTCGGGATTTTAGGCCGCAATGGTGCAGGTAAATCCACCCTTATCCGCCTTATCAGTGGCGCTGAACTACCAACACATGGGCGCATTCATCGTGGCTTGAGCATCTCCTGGCCTTTGGCTTTTGGCGGAGCATTTCAAGGTAGCTTGAGCGGGCTAGACAACGTGCGCTTTATTTGCCGTGTGTATGATGCCCCAGTTGAAGCTGCGATTGCTTTTGTAGAAGACTTTTCGGAGCTAGGAACTTACCTAAAAGAACCTGTCAAAAAATACTCCTCCGGTATGCGCGCCAGATTGGCGTTTGCCATCTCCATGGCGGTAGAGTTTGACTGTTTCCTGATTGACGAAATCGTTGCGGTGGGGGATAGCCGTTTTCATGAAAAATGCCGTGTCGAACTATTCGAGAAGCGCAACGATAGAGCAATGATCATTGTCTCGCATAGCCCTGACTATATTCGCACCCACTGTCAGCACGCGGCCGTGCTTGCGGCAGGTAAGCTGAATAGTTTTGAGCAGATCGAAGAAGCGTTCGATTTTTATCAGGCGGGCGAGATTTGAATATGTATGTACAGATTAAGCGTTTTAAACATATGGTTTACTGAATGGTGCAATTGAGCCGATCCACAGAGTGAACACCCTAATTGGAAAATACTTTTGAATAACCAAGCCAAATCACTAAAAACCATTTTCGCAGAGCATGATGGAAAGGTCTCGGATAAATGGTCGATCTATCTAGCTGAATATGATCGATTGTTTCAAGACTATCGTAATCTGCCGGTTCGCTTACTAGAAATCGGCATTCAGAACGGCGGATCATTGGAAATATGGAGTAAGTTTTTTTTAAATGCTGAAAAATTGGTGGGCTGTGACATCAATCCAGCTTGTGCAATGCTGCAATTTAATTCCCCCAAAATCGCAGTGGTCGTAGCTAATGCCAATAAGGACGTAACACAACAATTAATATTGACGCATTCCTCTAGCTTTGATCTTATTATTGATGATGGCTCTCATCAGTCCGGCGATATTGTTCGTTCTTTTGCACGTTATTTTACCCACCTCAATGACGGTGGGCTGTATATAGCCGAGGATCTTCACTGCAGTTATTGGCAAGATTTTGAAGGCGGTATATTCAATCCTTATTCATCGATTGCTTTTTTCAAACGTCTTGCTGACACTATAAATCATGAGCACTGGGGGGTTGATAAAACACGCTGCGAGCTCTTGCGTAGCTTCAATCGAAAATACAACACGCGATTGGATGAAATAACGCTCTCTCATATCCATTCCATTGAGTTCATAAATTCGATGTGTGTGATTAGAAAAAAAGAGCCTTCGGATAATGTACTTGGATGCCGCCTTATTGCGGGAAAAATTTCTTTAGTAGATGAAGCCCCTCTACCACTTCATGGAAGTGGCAGTTTACAGTCTGATCAAAGCGCAAACCCATGGATAGAAAGAGACGTCCCTGCCGAAGCCGAGCTGGTGGTTCGAATTCGAGAGCTTACTAGTCTCAATCAAGAGATAGCTGAACGAGAACAGAAAATTTTTGCACTCAATCAAACTATTGCCGAGCGCGAAATATCGTTTTCTGGGCAAATTCTACAAACACAGCAAGATCATCAGCAAGAGTTGAATGAGCAGCGCCGCCAGCAGG
>JAVHQJ010000104.1:7818-16526 GCA_036171075.1 Sideroxydans sp.
TGAATGAGCAGCGCCGCCAGCAGGAAAAGCGCGAGCAAGCACTGTGCGCAGAGTTAAGCAACAAGCAGGAGGAATTGCATAGCGTGACACTTCACTATGCAGAGGCGGAAAAGGTGCAAGCACTGCTCATCACTAAGCTTGAGGGTGAGTTGTACGCTATTCGCAGCTCCTACATCTGGCGAATGTCAGCTCCACTACGAAACCTAGCCAGCATGTTATGTCAAACTAAATTAGTTAAATCTAAATAAAAGGGTAGTTAATATGTCTTTGACCAACACTGCAGCACGAACTTTGGACGAGCTACTATCGCACCACAACGAGCACTTTATTCAAAGCGCATACAATACTTTGCTGGGGCGAGAACCTGATTCTGATGGTATGAAGTTTTACCTCGCGCGCATGCAGGCTGGCGTTAGCAAAATAGAGATTCTTGCCCAGCTACGTAATAGCAAAGAAGGTAAATCACGCCCTGTAAAAATTGCTGGGTTGGATAAAGCGATTCGCCGCCACAAGCAACTTAAAACACCTTTGATTGGTAATCTTTTACGACATGCTGGGCTGAAACAACTAGGATGCGATGCTCAAACAAATTTGCGCGGGATCGGGAAAAAACAACCATCAAAATTAATTGACTTATTAGACCAACATGGCCTCAATGAGAGCGATCTGCCACCAAATTTAACCCTGGAAACAATCCATCGTCTTAATCCTCACGATCATTTTGATGATCTTGATCAAGCACTCTCAACAATCGTTCAGCAGCCACCAATCCACAAACTGCGTATCTATGATGCAGATGAGTTGAATGCCAACTTCTATGTGAAGCTTGCGCTAAACAAAGAATGCATAGGGCTCAACGCAGATGCCGTCGAGTTTTATCGACTATCGCTTATGTTTGCCAGCACACCTATTGCGCACGAACATCTGGGCAATCATGCATTAGATGGGAATAGGTGTTATCAAGCCGCAGAGCACTACAAAGCAGCTCTGGATTTGAAAAGTCAGTCACCTTGGGTATATGCAAATTTAGCTCGAACACAAGCCTTGTCCGGCCATCACAAAGAGGCGTTAGATACGATCTGCGCTGGCATTAACGTACATACCGGCTCTGATTTGCTGATGTCGAAAATTGATGAAAGTGTTTCGGGTTATTGGCAGGTTGAGGAGCAAAAACTTGATTTTTTCGCTGCCACGCAAAATAGGGAAATATTAATAATTGAATATGGAAAAGTTACTTCATTTATTTGCGATTCGTACGCTAAAGCATTTAGACGGAATTCATCAAAACCGGTAAATGGCCGCATAAATGAAAACCGAGTATTAATTATCGGGCTAACTTACGACGCAGCACCGCAGTGCTTTCGTTATCGAATAAGTCAAAAAATTGAGCAATTATCCTATGCGGGTTACCAGGTAGAGTCGGTCGCATGGCATGAGCAACAACTTGCATTAAATAAAATCAATTCATATGACATTATTATTTTTTATAGGACTCCTGCATTCCCTGGTGTCTTAAAGCTTGTGGAATATGCAAAATCTTTGGGGAAGATCACGTTTTTTGAAGTGGATGATTTGCTTTTTGAAACCGTGAGTGTGCCACCTATAGAAACATATGGCGGGCAAGTCTCTCTTTCTGCTTACCTAAATGTAACGAAGGACATTGGGTCTTATCGCGCTATGGCAGCGAGCTGCGATTATGCTATTGCATCAACATTGCCGTTGCTCGAAAAACTTGCCCCGTTGGTCAGAACAAAAATCGGATATCTGCATAGGAATGGTTTAGACAAATACAGCGGATTGGGCCAGAAAGCTCCTGTTGAGAAAAGTTACGTGAATTTGTTTTATGGCAGTGGAACCTTGGCGCACAACAGCGATTTTATTATTGAAGCATTACCGGCAATATCGAAAATTCTCAGGGAGTTTGGTGAAGTAAAGCTAACTATAGCGGGCTACTTGACCCTTCCACCTTTATTTCTTCGTGAGTTTGAAGGTCGAATTATCCGAGTTCCGTTCGTCAAAGACGTCGCAGTGTATGCGGAATACTTACGTGCGTCGGATATCAACTTGGCTGTGCTTCACGATGATGTGTTGACCTCCTGCAAGAGCGAGTTGAAGTGGTTTGAGGCAGCAGTATTCTCCATACCATCTGTGGTGAGTCGCACACAAAATTACGTTGATGTCGTTAAGCATGGAGAGGACGGATTCATTGTGCATGGGGAAGGCGAGTGGTACTCCACACTAAGAAAACTGGTTGAAAACCCGGAATTGCGAAAAATGATAGGCCACAAAGCATTTGTGCGAGTAACAAAAGAATACTCGGTTGAGGCTTTGGCAAATAATGTAGATAAGATAATCATGAATGCAGTAGCAGACTATCGAGTTGCCAGTGAGAAGAGACATAGCAAGGAAATGACGAGGGCTACTAAATGACGAACATAAAGAAAAAGATTGCTGTTGTGAATGTACTTTTTCCTCCAAAAGCGTTAGGAGGTGCCACGAATATAGTAGTGGATGAAGTATCGAATCTCATAGAACGGTATGGTAGCGACTTTGAGGTTGTTGTATTCACCACGGATGTGGAACGGCGTCCGGTTTGCGAACTCACTGTCTACCCATATAACGGCTATAGGGTGTATGCATTATCTGCGCATATAAATAATTGGGAATACCGAGATCAAGAGTTTGCGCAAATATTTGACGATTTCTTAGCTTTAGAACAACCCGATTTGGTGCATTTCCATTGCATACAAGTCTTGACTGGCAGCGTTGTTGAGATGACGCAAAAGCGGAATATTCCTCATTTAATCACTGTTCATGATGCATGGTGGATATCAGACTATCAGTTTCTATTTGATAAATTTGGCAAAGCTTATCCAGATGGACATCCTGATCCTTTTGAGAAATTTGATTTGCCTGATGGTGTGACCATAGAGCAATCTCTTCAGCGAAGGGGGTATCTAAAAGGTTTGCTGTCAAAGTCCGATGGGGTGCTTGCCGTATCGGATACTTTCCGTAAAATTTATGAAAAGAATGGCGTTACTAATATTAAAACGAATAAAAATGGTATCTCAAGTGAGGTTGTTTGGCTGCCAAAAGATACTGGACATACCGAAAAAGTGATTTGTGCACATGTCGGCGGCATGTCACCACATAAGGGCTTTGATATATTTCGAGAGGCTGTGATGGCTTTGAATGCTTCTAATATTGAAGTGCTCGTAGTTGATCATGGGAAGTCGGAGGGCTATTCCAGCCAGACACAATGGGGAAAGACAAAGGTCACTATCATCGGGTTAGTCAGTCAGAATAATATCGTTGATTTGTACCGGCGCATTGATGTGTTGTTTGCGCCCGCTGTTTGTGTAGAGAGCTTTGGATTGACAACGCGCGAGGCGGCAGCATGCGGCTGTTGGATTGTGGCTTCAGATATCGGTGCAGTGGGCGATGACGTTACTGCTGATAACGGTTTCAGAATCACCCCTTCAGCTGATAACTTGCTTTCAGTACTAAATCAAATTGATCGGTCGTCAAGTAAATACAAGGGACTTTCCAAATCAGGAAAAATTCGCAGCTCAACTGATCAAGTTGGTGAGTTAGTCAAGTTTATTAACGGGGCTTTAGCAAATAATTATGAGCGACTCAACCCGTTACTAAGTCAGGGTGAATCGCCTAATTTATGATCGAGAATTTATTTTTGAATGTGGGTGTCATGAAGGCAGGTACAACCTGGCTCTATGAACAACTTAAAAATCACCCTGATATTTCTTTTTTGCCAGAAAAAGAAATTCATTACTTTTCCACTGTTTCCGGTGGATGGGATTTGCTTTCTCATGAAGAACGCATGCGGAAATTTTTTATAAATGTGGAAGGGAAAAGTTTTGAAAGGTTCCAAGAAACCATTAGCGGGATTTGTTGGTACGCGGACTATGCTTTACCAGCTCATATCAATAATGCGTGGTATCAAGGGCTATACAAGCATGCCAGCAGTAAATATTGTGCAGATTTCAGCAATCTTACTTGCAATCTAGACGAAGCAGGATGGCGTAGGGTGCGGCAAAATTTCAGTCATAAACTGAAGGTAACATATTGTTTGAGGGATCCTTTTAAACGAGCATGGTCGCACTATAAATTTCACATGGAATGGACTGGCCACAGTAGCAATATTTTATCGGATGGATTTGAAGGATTCAAAAATTTATTAGAAGAGGACTGGTTTAAAGAGATTGTTCGATACGATCTGGCGATTAAACGTCTCGAAAAAAATCTTACAGTTGATGAATTTAAGATTGTTTATTTTGAAGACTTCCGTACTAGCCCGCAAACATCCCTTGACCAGCTTTGTGAGTTTCTTGAGATAGAAAAAATCAAACAAACTGATTCTGAGTTTAGTATAAAGGTAAATCCATCACAAGATATTCAAATGCCCGAAGGGTGGAAGGATTTCCTATGGGATTACCTTGAACCAGTTTATGCAGGTCTGGACGACAGGGGGCTGCTGCATAAGGATTGGTTGCGCAGGCCTTAGTGCGTGCGCGCGTTTAGTCAATAGTTAACCATTTCATGCGAAAAATCTCATTGGCGATCTTTGATCGCGCATGCTGGGTTGTGAGACAGCTCAGATGGAGATTTGGGCCTAGCTCTCTGATGGTAAGTTGTACACGAAGGGCGAGCATCAAAATGGTTGAGGCTGAAGCCGTTTATGCAATAAAAAACAATCTGTTGGCGGGTTGGTACATGCTGGAAATACAGATCAAGTCACCTATTGTTCGAGTAAATGGGCGTGTTTGCTTGGGGGGGGGCTGTAACGAGGGCAATACCCAGACCTTGGGTATGCCCCTTTATTCTGAGCGCATGTGCAAGCGCCTTATACACCTAGGCACTCTTGGTCAGTTTCACTTTGCGCTGCCGTTGGCAGAGGGCGATTTTGAACTACTGCATTTTCGTTTGGTAAGAGTGAGTCAAAAGTTTGCACGCTCGCGAATGCTTACCAGACTGCAGGCACAACACCCTCGGTATAAATCTAGCTTGGCAAGTCATCGGCACAGAGGAGATGCGGATTCGGCAAGCACGGCTGATATGCCGACCCTTTGGGGGGATTACTGCGCCCTCTTTGAAGAAGGCGTGGAAATCATGCCTTATCCGGGGTGGATACGAGAATTCGATACACTGCCTGACGAGGTGCGCGCTGCCATGTGTGCACACGCTGAAAGGTTTGCGAATAAGCCACTGATATCGATTGTGATGCCTGTGTACAACCCCAATCCGGCTTGGCTTGAGGAAGCGATCGAGTCCGTTCTTACTCAAATCTATCCGCACTGGGAGCTTTGTATTGCCGATGATTTATCGTCTGATGCGGCAATTCGCCCAATATTGGCGCGTTATGCACAATTAGATCAGCGCATCAAGTTGATATTTCGTGAGCAAAATGGGCATATCTCGGCAGCATCAAACAGCGCATTGGCGTTGGCGCAAGGTGAATGGATAGCCTTGCTGGATCATGACGATGTATTGGCTGAACACGCTCTGTTTTGGGTGGTTGATGCGATCAACCGGCATCCGGCATGCCGCCTGATTTATTCGGATGAAGACAAGATTGATGAGGTGGGTGTGCGTTCAGCCCCTTACTTCAAGTGTGACTGGAATCCGGATCTATTTTATTCACAAAACATGTTTTCGCATCTTGGGGTGTATCACGCCGATCTTGTACGTGAGATCGGGGGGTTCCGTACAGGACTTGAAGGCTCGCAGGATTATGATCTGGCGCTGCGCTGCATTGAGCGTATTGCCCCAGAACAGATACAGCATATTGCGCGGGTGCTGTACCACTGGCGCATCCATGCTGACAGTACGGCGCATTCTTCTGATGCTAAACCTTATGCGATGGTTGCTGGTGAACTGGCAATCAATGAACATCTTGATCGGATGGGCGTGAATGCCAGGGCCGAGTCGCTGGGCTATGGATGTCGTGTGCGTTATGCATTGCCTGCGTGCTTGCCGCTGGTGAGCTTGATTATCCCCACACGCAATAACATAAAACTACTTAAGTTATGTGTGGAATCGATTCTCGCGAAAACGACTTACCCTAATTACGAAATTCTAATCGTGGATAACGGTTCGGATGATCCTGCTACGTTGCAGTATTTGAAAAAGATTGCCTTGGAGCCGCGCATCAGGGTGATGCTGGATGACAGTCCATTCAATTACTCTGCACTCAATAACGCTGCCGTGAAATTGGCTCGCGGCGATATTGTGGGGTTGTTAAATAGCGATGTTGAGGTGATCAGCCCAGACTGGCTTTCCGAAATGGTGAGCCATGCACTGCGGCCTGAGGTGGGGGCTGTGGGCGCGAGGCTCTGGTATAGCGATGATACGTTGCAACATGCGGGCGTAGTTTTAGGTGTGCATGGCATTGCAGGGCATGTGCATCGGTTTTTACCAAAGGGCGACACGGGTTATTGCGGACGCGCTAGCCTGATCCAATCCTTTTCAGCCGTAACAGGGGCTTGTCTGCTGATACGCAAGTCGATTTATGAAGCGCTAGGCGGGCTGAACGAAACAGAGTTGCAGGTGGCATGCAACGATGTGGATTTTTGCCTGCGCGTACGTGAAGCGGGGTATCGCAATATCTGGACGCCTTACGCCGAGTTATATCATCATGAGTCGGCCAGCCGTGGCTTTGATGACACGCCCGAAAAGCTGGCACGTTCGGCTAAAGAGATTTCCTACATGCAGCAGCGCTGGGGTGATGCGTTGCTGAACGACCCAGCGTATAGCCCCAATCTGAGCCTAGATGCTGAAGACTTCAGTCTTGCATGGCCGCCGAGGGTAGCGGCGGTTGTTTCCGATTTTGTCAGTTTTACCGCCTTACTTGGCGCCCAAAATAATAATGAAAATTTACCAATATGAAGTCTGATCTGAAGTCTGAAAAAAAACTCAAGGTTCTCTTGGAAATGCGGCCAGCACTGGATGGATTTGCTGGTATTCCACAAGAGACACGACTGTTGTTTCGTGGGTTGTGCATGCTAGCCTCGGTTGAAGTTGAGGGTCTGCTTCAGACTTCGCTGCGTTTCTTGGCTGCCAGCATGCAGCAAAACAGGCTGGGCGGTGCCGTGCAAGATGAAAGCTCGCGCTTGAATCGTTATTCACGCGTTGTTGTCTCCGTAGATAACAAGCCTTCTAAAAATCCAGTTGATGCGGTTCGGCTTTACCTGAAAAGACGGCGCGTAGCTTACGCGCTGACTTTTAAAACGCTGCTGTTTCCCGAACGATTCAAAGTAAAGACCTCACTTTTTGAGTCTCGCTATTTTGAGAATTTTGTCTGGCAGACCATGTTCGCAAAAACGCTGCCCGCTACTGATTTTGCACTTGTCACGGCGAGGAATTACCGGATTTGCACCGTGCCGTGGAACATTATGCAAACGGTTGGGTTAAATTCGCTTAAATTCTTCTCCAGACCTGTTTATCCAAAACTTGATACGCTGGGTGCGGATATCTTTATTGCGCAAACGCCTTACCCCGCACGGCTTGATAAAACAACGACGTTGGTTGTGCGATACCACGATGCACTCCCTGTCTTTATGCCGCATGCGTTTGCAAATAAATCCAGGCATCAGGCGATCCACTTTAATGCGCTGCTGAGTAATGTGAAATCTGGCGCTTACTTTGCCTGCGTGTCCGAAGCAACCCGCCAGGATTTATTACGCATTTTCCCTGCGGTAAGGGAGCGGACTGTCACGATTCATAATATGGTTTCACCCCATTTTTTTCACGAGGATTCTTCTTCTGAACGGGTAACTCGGATTGTTCGATCCAGATTAAACCTGCTGGCTTCTGAAGCCCATCCAGAGTTCCGTAGCCTGGGGGAACAAGAGAGTTTCTACCAGCAGCATTTGAGTGGACGGCCCCTGAAATACCTGCTGATGGTATCGACCATTGAGCCCAGAAAAAATCATAGCCGATTGATTGCAGCATGGGAGAACATCCGCGCCGAAGTCGATCCTTCAATTAAACTGGTTATTGTTGGTGGTTTGGGTTGGGATGTTGAGCCAATCATGCGTGAGATGCGGACGTGGATTGATCAGGGAATGCTGTTTGTGTTGAACAATGTTCCTGCTGACGATTTGCGTGTGTTGTATCGCAACGCTGAGGCGACGGTTTGCCCAAGTATTGCTGAGGGGTTTGATTTTTCTGGTGTGGAAACTATGCGTAGCGGTGGTATTACTATCGCGTCGGACATTCCTGTGCATCGTGAGGTGTACGCTAATGCGGCTGAATACTTTGAATCCTACTCATCATCGAGCCTAGTAAGTGCAATCAAGAAGGTACTTTACGACCCGCATTCCGAGCAAGTGCGTGAGGAATTGCGTGTACATGGCAGAGAAGTGTCCCAACGATATTTGCCTGATACGATTTTGCCGCAGTGGGAGCAGTTTTTGAATCGTGTCGTGAGCGAAAAGATACTCAAGCACTGAACAAGCGGGAATCAAATTAGTTGAGGAGTCTCAGATTGAGTCGTCATCCCCGCGCTGGTGGGGGTAAAGTGGGTTGATAACACTAGGCTCCCGCTTTCGCGGGAGCGACGAAACTAATAAAACAGCGCTCCCCTAATTTTTTGTAATGCCAACATGGCAGCAGGTGAAGTAAATTGAAACAAATATCGATCCAAGAATTGATGCAGGAAAGTGGTGTCGCCTTTGGCACCAGTGGCGCAC
>JAVHQJ010000105.1:0-16344 GCA_036171075.1 Sideroxydans sp.
AGTTCTACTTCCGTACAACAGACGTAACGGGTGCAGTTGAATTGCCAGCAGGTACAGAAATGGTGATGCCAGGCGACAACGTATCGATCACCGTTGCATTGATCAACCCCATCGCGATGGAAGAAGGCTTGCGCTTCGCGATTCGCGAAGGCGGTCGTACCGTCGGCGCGGGTGTGGTTGCTAAAATCATCGAGTAATTAATCGGTACAGTGAAAAAGGAAAGGGTTGCCCCTTTCCTTTTTCATTATGTAAGTTTTAGTTTGCATTGCTGGTTCAGTAAGATTACAATGCGCGCCCTCGCGAGGCTGGGGTTTCGCGATTTCGTTCTTTAATTAGCGGCTTTTGTCGCACACAAGTAAGAGAAGATTATGCAAAGTCAAAAAATTCGCATTCGCCTAAAGGCATTCGACTACCGTCTAATCGACCAATCTGCGATGCAAATCGTGGATACGGCAAAGCGCACTGGCGCTGTGGTTAAGGGTCCAGTTCCCTTGCCAACCAAAATTGAACGCTTCGACGTATTGCGCTCACCCCATGTGAATAAAACATCGCGTGATCAATTTGAAATTCGTACGCATTTGCGCTTGATGGACATCATTGATCCGACAGACAAAACAGTGGACGCGTTGATGAAGTTGGATTTGCCTGCGGGCGTGGATGTTGAGATTAAGTTGCAATAAAAGTTTTATGTTTGTAGCAAAGTAGTTTTTGTCGTAAATAAATCGGCTAACCAATTGAAGTTAGCCCCTTAAAAAGGAAATAAATATGAGTTTAGGACTTGTCGGTCGCAAGATTGGCATGACCCGCATCTTTACTGACGACGGTGCATCGTTGCCAGTGACGGTGTTGGACGTGTCCAACAATCGCGTTACTCAAATTAAAACTGCTTCCACCGATGGATATAGTGCTGTGCAAGTTGCCTTTGGTACTCGCCGCGCAAGTCGTGTGACTAAAGCGGCTGCTGGGCACTTTGCCAAAGCGGGTGTTGAGGCGGGTAGCGTGCTTAAAGAATTTACGGTCTCTCCAGAGCAAATCGCAAAGCTAACGCTGGGTGGTGCAGTTGGCGTTGATCTGTTTCAAGTGGGGCAGGTAGTCGATGTGACGGGCGTAACGATTGGTAAGGGTTACGCCGGCACCATCAAGCGTCACCACTTTAAGTCTGGTCGCGCATCTCATGGTAACTCCAAGTCGCACAACGTCCCGGGTTCTATCGGTATGGCGCAAGATCCAGGTCGAGTATTCCCTGGTAAGCGCATGACGGGTCACTTGGGTGATGTGCAACGCACTGTTCAAAATCTCCAAATCGTACGTATTGATGTTGAGCGCCAATTGTTATTGGTGCGTGGTGCTGTTCCAGGTGCGCCAGGCGGCGACGTGGTCGTGCGTCCAGCAGTGAAGGTGGGGGCATAAATGGAACTCAAAGTCATTAAAGAAAACGGCAAAGCAGGTGCAAGCCTGAATGCGTCTGACGATCTGTTTGGTCGTGAGTACAACGAAGCGCTGGTGCATCAGTTGGTGGCAGCGTATCAAGCAAACGCACGTTCTGCTAACAGCAAGCAAAAAGGTCGCAGCGAGATTGCTAAATCTACGCGCAAACCATTCGCACAAAAAGGCACGGGTCGTGCTCGTGCGGGTATGGCATCTAGCCCATTGTGGCGTGGTGGCGGTAAGATTTTCCCGAACACGCCAGATCAAAACTACACACAAAAGATTAACCGCAAGATGTATCGCGCTGGCTTGGCTTCGATTTTCTCGAAGCTGGTGAGCGAGGGGCGTTTGAGTGTGGTCGAAACATTGTCTGTTGAGTCGCCAAAGACAAAGCTGTTGGCAGACAAAATTAAGGCGTTGGGCTTGCAAGATGTTCGTCTGTTAATTATCACTGACAATATGGATGAAAATCTGTATCTATCATCGCGTAATCTGCCTAACGTATTGGTCGTTGAAGCCCATCAAGCTGATCCTGTGAGTTTGGTTCGTTTCACCAATGTTTTGGTGACTCGTAACGCGGTTGCAAAAATCGAGGAGTTGCTGGCATGAGCACATCTAAATTCAATGAAGAGCGTTTGCTGAACATTTTGCTTGCTCCTCAAATTTCTGAAAAAGCAACGTTTGTTGCAGAGAAAAATGAGCAAGTGATTTTTCGCGTGGTTTCTGATGCAACCAAGCCAGAAGTAAAGGCGGCTGTAGAAAAGTTATTCAACGTGGTTGTGGAAAGCGTGAATATCAGTGTTGTTAAGGGCAAGCAAAAACGCTTCGGTCGTTCTGTAGGTCGTCGTTCTGACTGGAAGAAAGCCTTTGTTTGTTTGGCAGCAGGTCAGGAAATCAATTTTGCCGCAAGTGAGCAGGGGTAAAACATGGCACTCATAAAATTAAAACCAACGTCTCCTGGTGCGCGCGCGGTTGTGCGTGTGGTCACCAAAGAGCTGCACAAGGGTAAGCCTGAAGCATCTCTGCTGGAAAAGAAGACGCGTACAGCGGGTCGTAATAACAACGGTCACATCACAACCCGTCATATGGGTGGTGGACATAAGAAGCATTACCGTATCGTTGACTTCAAGCGTGATAAGGATGGCATTCCAGCTAAAGTTGAGCATCTGGAATACGACCCAAACCGTACTGCGCACTTGGCATTGTTGGTGTATGCGGACGGCGAACGTCGTTACATCATCGCCCCTAAAGGTGTGGCGGTGGGTGCGCAACTGATTAGCGGCTCGGAAGCGCCAATCAAGGCGGGCAATGCGTTGCCATTGCGTAATATCCCGGTCGGTTCAACTATTCATAACATCGAAATGTTGCCTGGCAAAGGCGCTCAATTGGCGCGCTCGGCAGGTGCTGCGGTGCAGCTTTTGGCGCGCGAAGGTAGCTACGCTCAATTGCGTTTGCGTTCTGGTGAAATCCGCAAGGTGCACATCGACTGCCGCGCAACGCTGGGCGAAGTCGGTAACGGCGAACACTCTCTGCGCTCCATCGGTAAAGCCGGTGCAAATCGTTGGCGCGGTATCCGTCCAACGGTGCGCGGTGTGGTGATGAACCCAGTTGACCATCCACACGGTGGTGGTGAAGGTAAAACCGCAGCAGGTCGTCATCCAGTGAGTCCATGGGGTGTGCCAGCCAAAGGCTTCCGTACACGTCGCAACAAGCGTACTAGCGGCATGATCGTGCGCCGTCGCTTTCAAGCTTAAGGGGTAATTAGATATGGCACGTTCAATTAAAAAAGGCCCGTTTGTTGATTTGCATCTGCTCAAGAAAGTCGAGACAGTTCGTGCAACTAACGACAAACGCCCAGTAAAAACATGGTCACGTCGTTCTACCGTTTTGCCTGACTTCGTAGGGTTGACCATCGCAGTACATAACGGCAAGCAACATGTGCCCGTGTATGTTTCTGAAAACATGGTTGGACATAAGCTGGGTGAATTTTCTTTGACTCGCACCTTTAAGGGTCATGTTGCTGATAAAAAAGCAACAGCCAAGAAATAAGGAGACATGATGAGTACAAAAGCAGTTATTCGTGGGGTTCGTATTTCAGCGCAAAAAACGCGTTTGGTCGCTGATCAAATTCGTGGTTTGCCGGTTGCGCAAGCGCTGAACATCCTTGCTTTCAGTCCTAAAAAAGCAGGTGCTATTCTTAAGAAAGCGCTTGATTCCGCGATTGCCAATGCCGAGCATAACGACGGTGCAGACATCGATGAATTGAAAGTTTCCACTATTTACGTGGATAAAGCGACTTCTCTAAAACGCATGATTCCACGCGCTAAAGGCCGTGGTAACGGCATCGAGAAGCAGTCTTGCCACATTACTATTGTTGTTGGGAGTTAAGCCATGGGTCAGAAAATTCATCCAATCGGATTTCGCCTGAGCGTCCAAAAAAATTGGACATCCAAGTGGTATTCCAACACCAAGCACTTCTCTGAATTGTTATTGAAAGACATCGAAGTTCGAGATTTCTTGAAGAAAAAATTAGTTGCGGCGGGTGTGTCTAAAATTGTGATTGAGCGTCCTGCTAAAAACGCAAAGATAACAATTTATACAGCACGTCCTGGCGTAGTGATTGGCAAAAAAGGCGAAGACATTGAAAGCTTGCGCAATGAGCTAAAAAAACGCATGGGCTTGCCTGATGTTGGTTTGAATATCGAAGAAGTGCGTAAGCCAGAAATTGATGCGCAACTGATTTCGGAGTCCATTACGCAACAACTCGAAAAACGCATCATGTTCCGTCGTGCGATGAAGCGCGCTATGCAAAATGCCATGCGTCTGGGTGCTCAAGGCATCAAGATCATGAGCGGTGGTCGGTTGAATGGTATTGAGATTGCGCGTACCGAGTGGTATCGCGAAGGCCGTGTGCCATTGCATACACTGCGTGCAGATATTGACTACGGCTTCTCTGAAGCAAAGACCACCTACGGCATCATTGGTGTCAAGGTTTGGGTCTATAAGGGCGATGCTAATTCACAGCAAGAAGTGGCGGCAGCAGTTGCAGCCGAACCAGAAAAGAAAGTAAGAAAGTCGGGAGCTAAACATGCTACAGCCAGCTAGAAGAAAATACCGCAAAGAGCAAAAAGGCCGTAATACCGGTCTAGCTACACGCGGCAACACAGTAAGCTTTGGTGAATTTGGTTTGAAAGCGACTGCGCGTGGTCGTTTGACTGCACGTCAAATTGAAGCGGCTCGCCGCGCAATGACGCGTCATATTAAGCGTGGTGGTCGTATCTGGATTCGTATTTTCCCAGATAAGCCAATCTCACAAAAACCAGCCGAAGTTCGTATGGGTAACGGTAAAGGTAATCCCGAGTACTATGTTGCTGAGATTCGTCCAGGCAAAATGTTGTATGAAATGGATGGTGTGGATGAAAAGTTGGCGCGCGAAGCTTTTTCATTGGCTTCTGCAAAGTTGCCGATTGCAACCACATTTGTAGTTAGACAAGTGGGGGCGTAATCATGAAGGCAAGTGAGCTGAAGAACAAATCGGTAGCGGATCTGCAACAAGAACTTTTAGCCTTGAATAAGGCGCAGTTCGGTATGCGTATGCAATTGGCTACACAGCAGTTGAGTAACAATAGTCAGTTGAGCAAAGTGCGTCGTGATATTGCACGTGTAAAAACTGTTTTGACTGAGAAGGGTATGCAGTAATGACTTCAACTAATCTAAAACGTGCGCTGACTGGAACAGTGGTCAGCAACAAAATGGACAAAACAGTTACGGTGTTGGTAGAACGTAAAGTCAAGCATCCTGTGCTCGGCAAAATTGTTCGCGTATCTAAAAAATACCACGCACATGCTGAAAACAATGAGTTCGGCGAAGGCGATGTAGTCGTCATCGAAGAGACTCGTCCTTTGTCCAAGACTAAATCTTGGCGTGTTTCGCAGTTGCTTGAGAAAGCATAAGCAATATATTTTCATTTAGTGCTTGCGTAGATTGGCAAGTTTGACTAGAATGCGCGGCTTCGTTTCACCGTCGCTTGCGGCGGCCTAACCCGAACGGGTCCAAAACTAGCCGCTGCAGGCGGACAAAGTTGGAGATTGATAAATGATACAAATGCAGTCAGTTTTAAATGTTGCCGACAATACCGGTGCGCGCTCTGTTATGTGCATCAAAGTATTGGGTGGTTCTAAACGCCGTTATGCGAGCGTTGGTGATGTGATTAAGGTCAGCATCCGTGATGCTGCGCCACGTTCGCGCGTTAAAAAAGGCGAAGTCTATAGCGCAGTCGTTGTGCGTACGGCTAAAGGTGTGCGTCGCGCTGATGGTTCTTTGGTTAAGTTTGATGGTAATGCAGCAGTGCTGTTGAACAACAAGCTGGAGCCGATTGGTACACGTATTTTTGGACCAGTGACACGTGAATTGCGCACCGAGCGCTTCATGAAGATCGTCTCTTTGGCACCAGAAGTGCTGTAAGTGGCAGTTAAGGATAAGTCATGAATAAGATTAAAAAGAACGACGATGTAATCGTCATTGCTGGTAAAGACAAGGGCAATCGCGGAAGTGTATTGAGCGTTGCTGAAAATTTTGTGCTGGTAAGTGGCATTAATAAAGTCAAAAAACACCAAAAGCCAAATCCGGTTAAGGGTACGACAGGCGGAATCGTTGAAATCGAGATGCCTATCCATATTTCCAATATCGCCATCTATAATGCGACCGCCAAAAAAGCGGACCGTGTGGGCGTAAAGTCTCTGGAAGACGGTCGCAGGGTGCGAGTGTTTAAGTCCAGCGGCGAAGTGATTGCGTAAGGGGTAATAAATGGCTCGCTTTAACGAATTCTATACAAAAACTGTGGCGCCTCAGCTGATGAAGCAATTTGGCTACAAGTCCATCATGGAAGTGCCGCGTATCAACAAGATCACTCTGAACATGGGTGTTGGTGAAGCGGTTGCGGATAAAAAAGTAATGGATCATGCGGTTAGTGATATGCAAAAAATTGCAGGTCAAAAGCCGGTAGTCACGAAATCTAAAAAGTCAATTGCGGGCTTTAAGATTCGTGAAAACTATCCAGTTGGCTGCAAAGTGACTTTGCGTCGTGAACGCATGTTTGAATTCTTGGATCGCCTGGTAACAGTGGCTATTCCTCGTATTCGTGATTTCCGTGGTATTTCTGGTAAATCATTTGATGGTCGTGGTAATTACAACATGGGCATTAAAGAGCAAATTATTTTCCCTGAAATTGAGTACGACAAGATTGATGCGTTGCGTGGTATGAACATCACCATTACAACCACCGCGAAGAGCGACGAAGAAGCAAAAGCGTTGCTGTTGGCATTCAAATTCCCATTGAAAGGCTGAGGGTAAGATGGCAAAAACCGCTGTAATTAACCGCGATTTGAAACGCCGTGTAACGGTGGAGAAATTCGCTGCAAAGCGTACTGCGTTGCAAGCAATTGCGAACAATGTTTCGTTGAGTGATGAAGAACGTTTGGCTGCTCGTCAAAAGCTTCAAGCACTTCCTCGCAACTCTAGTCCAGTTCGTTTGCGCAATCGTTGTGCATTGACGGGTCGTCCTCGTGGCGTGTTTAGCAAGTTTGGTTTGGGTCGTACAAAATTGCGTGAATACGCAATGCGTGGCGAAATTCCTGGTGTTGTTAAGGCCAGCTGGTAAGGGTGAATCTATGAGTATGAGTGATCCAATCGCCGATATGTTGACGCGTATTCGCAACGCGCAAATGGCGGAAAAAGTTACGGTGGCTATGCCATCTTCTAAAGTTAAGGCGGCTATCGCTAAAGTCTTGCAAGACGAAGGCTACGTTGATGGTTTCAAGGTAATCGACAATGCGGGCAAGCCCACGTTGGAAATTGGCTTGAAGTATTACGCTGACCGTCCTGTCATCGAAAAGATTCAGCGCGTGAGCCGTCCAGGTTTGCGTGTCTACAAGGGCAGTGAAGATATTCCGCGTGTGATGAACGGTCTGGGTATTGCGATCGTTTCCACCTCCAAAGGTCTGATGACGGATCGCAGTGCTCGTGCCAATGGTATTGGTGGCGAAGTTCTGTGCATCGTCGCTTAAGGGGGAAACATGTCTAGAGTTGCTAAAAATCCTGTAGTGGTGCCAGCGGGTATTGAAGTGTCGCTGTCAGCAGGTCAAATTTCTATTAAAGGCCCTTTGGGTTCACTCACTCAAGTGTTAAAGGGTGATGTGTCTGTAGAGCGTCAAGGTGATGCTTTGTTGTGTAAAGCGACAAATGACTCTGCGCAAGCAGATGCAATGTCCGGCACGATGCGCGCCTTGCTAGCAAACATGGTTACTGGTGTAAGCAAGGGCTTTGAGCGCAAGCTAACATTGGTAGGTGTGGGTTATCGTGCAGCTGCGGCAGGTGATGCTGTCAATCTCACGTTGGGTTTTTCTCATCCCGTGGTGCATAAGATGCCCAAGGGTGTGAAAGTGGCCACGCCAACCCAAACAGAAATCGTACTGACTGGTGCCGACAGGCAGCAAGTTGGTCAAGTTGCTGCTGAAATTCGTGCTTATCGTTCTCCAGAGCCTTACAAAGGCAAGGGCGTGCGTTATGCCGATGAAGTAGTAATCCTCAAAGAAACCAAGAAGAAATAATCGAGGTTGATATGTTGAATAAGAATGAAGCGCGTCTGCGCAGATCACGTAAAACCCGCGCAAGAATTGCAGAGCAAAAAGCGATTCGTCTGGCGATTCATAGAACCAATCTGCACATTTATGCGCAGGTGATTTCGGCTGACGGTGGCAAGGTGCTGGCAAGTGCATCCACACTCGAAGCTGATGTTCGCAAAGTTGTTGGTAATGGTGGGAATGCAGCGGCGGCGGCAGCAGTCGGTAAGCGTATTGCTGAAAAAGCAAAGTTGGCTGGCGTAACAGCTGTGGCATTTGATCGTTCTGGCCACAAGTACCATGGTCGCATCAAGGCGCTGGCAGATGCCGCGCGCGAACATGGCTTGCAGTTCTAATCTGGAGTGAATCATGGCACAAGCTAAACAAGGTAAAAATCAACAACCAGAAGACAAGGGAGACGGTCTCATCGAAAAGATGATTCACGTGAACCGTGTTACTAAAGTTGTTAAGGGCGGTCGCATCATGGGTTTTGCTGCACTGACAGTTGTCGGTGATGGTGATGGTCGTGTTGGCATGGGTAAGGGCAAATCTAAAGAAGTGCCTGTTGCCGTGCAAAAATCAATGGAAGAGTGCCGCCGCAAGTTAGTTAAAGTTAATTTGAAGGACGGTACCTTGCACCATGCGGTTATTGGTCGTCATGGCGCAGCTAAAGTTGTGATGTTGCCTGCCTCTGAAGGTACTGGAATTATTGCAGGTGGTGCGATGCGTGCGGTATTTGAGGCTGTTGGCGTGCGCAACGTGTTGGCGAAATGTCTGGGTTCTAGCAATCCTTACAACGTCGTACGTGCAACCTTGAATGGTTTGCAATCGTTGAATTCTCCTGCCGAAATCGCTGCAAAGCGCGGCAAGAGTGTTGAAGACATTACGGGGTAAATCATGGCACTAGCAAAAACATTGAAGGTGACATTGGTGAAAAGTACCAATGGAACAAAGCAGTCTCACCGTGCAACAGTAATCGGTTTGGGGCTGCGTCGTATCAATCACACAGTCATGCTGGAAGATACTCCCGCAGTGCGTGGAATGATTAACAAGGTGTATTACTTGGTCAAGTGCGAGGCATAAATGCAGCTCAATCAAATTAAACCTGGCGAAGGTGCGAAACACTCCAAACGTCGTGTTGGTCGCGGCATCGGTTCTGGACTAGGCAAAACAGCGGGTCGTGGTCACAAAGGTCAAAAATCTCGTTCCGGCGGTTTTCACAAGGTCGGCTTTGAAGGCGGTCAAATGCCATTGCAACGCCGGCTGCCTAAACGCGGCTTCGTTTCTCTGACGCGCAACGACACAGCACAAGTTCGTTTGTCTGATTTGCAAGAAATGCCTGTAGATACCATTGATTTATTGGCGCTGAAGCAAGCAGGTATGGTTCCAGCAATTGCATTGCACGCTAAAGTAATTTTGGCTGGCGAACTTACTCGTGCGGTTAAGTTGCAAGGCTTGACCCTAACTAAAGGTGCACGTGCCGCAGTGGAAGCTGCTGGCGGCAGCATCGCGGAGTAATTAGTCTGTGGCTAAAGTGGTGACTAAAGGCAAATACGGTGATTTGGGGCAACGTCTGTGGTTTTTACTACTGGCGTTAGTTGTCTATCGCATTGGTGCGCATATCCCTGTTCCAGGAATTGACCCGACTGTGTTGGCTGATTTGTTCAAAACTCAAAAGAACGGCATCTTGGGCATGTTCAACATGTTTTCAGGTGGCGCCCTGGAGCGCTTTACGATTTTAGCCCTCGGCATCATGCCTTATATATCTGCTTCAATCATTATGCAGCTGGCCGCTATCGCCGTTCCGCATCTTGAACAGTTGAAGAAAGATGGAGAAGCAGGTCGTCGCAAAATTACGCAGTACACACGATATGGCACGCTCGTTTTAGCCTTTTTCCAATCGTTTGGTATCGCCGTGATGTTGCAATCACAAGCAGGCTTGGTGCTGAATCCAGGGCCTATGTTTCAAGTCACGACCATTGTTACGTTGGTGACAGGAACCATGTTCTTGATGTGGTTGGGTGAGCAGATTACTGAACGTGGTTTGGGTAATGGTATTTCGCTGATTATTTTTGCAGGCATTGCGGCAGGGTTGCCCCGAGCAATCGGTAGTACTTTAGAGATGGCGCGTACGGGTGCATTTTCAATCCCGCTGGTGTTAGCGTTATTCTTTGGTGCGATTTTGGTAACAGCGCTAGTGGTCTTTGTTGAGCGCGGTCAACGCAAGATTTTGGTGAACTACGCCAAGCGTCAAGTAGGTAATAAAGTCTATGGCGGACAAAGTTCTCATTTGCCTCTGAAGTTAAATATGGCGGGTGTTATCCCTCCCATCTTTGCCTCAAGCATAATTTTGTTCCCCGCAACATTGGCAGGCATGTTTGGTTCAGGTACAGGTATGTTTTGGCTGAAAGACATCAGCGAAAAATTGTCACCCGGTCAGCCTATCTATGTTTTGTTTTATGCGGCTGCGATTGTCTTCTTCTGTTTTTTCTACACGGCGCTGGTATTTAGCCCAAAAGAAACAGCAGACAATTTGAAAAAGAGTGGTGCTTTTTTGCCTGGAATACGTCCTGGTGATCAAACCGCTAAGTATGTTGAAAAAATTATGTTGCGTCTGACTTTGATTGGCGCGGTGTACATCACATTAGTTTGTTTGTTGCCTGAATTTTTAGTTGTTAAGTGGAATGTGCCTTTCTATTTTGGTGGTACTTCACTGCTCATTTTAGTGGTGGTGACCATGGACTTTATGGCTCAAGTACAGTCCTATTTAATGACTCATCAATATGAGAATTTATTGAAGAAAGCTAATTTTAAGGGTGCTACAGCTCGCTAAAATCAGCCCAATGACAATCAGCAAGTGTTTAGTTGAAGAAGTAAGGAGAATTAAATGAAAGTCCAAGCATCTGTAAAGAAAGTGTGTCGCAATTGTAAGATTGTGCGTCGCAACCGAGTAGTCCGTGTGATCTGCAGTAGTGATCCACGTCATAAACAGCGCCAAGGTTGATTGAAAAATCAACATTGGATGATAGAATTCGCAACTTTTTGAACGATAGGGTAGCTGCATGGCTCGTATTGCCGGTGTAAACATTCCAAACCATCAACACGCTGTGATCGCGTTGACTGCCATTTATGGCATCGGCCGCACACGCTCACAACAAATTTGTGGCGCAGCAGGCGTGAAGACGACCACAAAGGTCAAAGACATCAACGACACAGATATGGAGAAACTGCGCGACGAAGTCGCGAAGTTCACTGTAGAGGGTGACCTCCGTCGTGAAATTTCCATGAACATCAAACGACTGATGGACTTGGGTTGTTACCGTGGTTTGCGTCATCGTCGCGGCTTGCCGTGCCGTGGCCAACGCACACGTACCAACGCACGTACTCGTAAAGGCCCGCGTAAATCCATCGCTGGCGCGAAGAAGTAATCTAGTAGAGGACCGTAACCATGGCAAAGCCCAGCACGAAAGTGCGTAAAAAAGTTAAGAAGAACGTAGCCGAAGGTATCGCTCACGTTCATGCTTCCTTCAACAACACCATTGTGACCATCACCGACCGTCAAGGTAACACCTTGGCTTGGTCGACTAGTGGCGCGCAAGGTTTCAAAGGTTCTCGTAAGAGTACACCTTTCGCAGCTCAGATAGCCGCTGAAGTAGTGGGCAAGTCTGCTGTTGAATGTGGCGTGAAGAACTTGGAAGTTCGCATCAAGGGCCCAGGTCCAGGTCGCGAATCCGCAGTGCGTGCACTGAATGCCGCAGGTTTCAAAATCACCAGCATTTCGGACATTACGCCGGTACCGCACAACGGTTGCCGTCCTCCGAAAAAGCGTCGTATTTAAGGAGTAGATCTTGGCTAGAAATCTTGATGCAAAGTGCCGTAAGTGTCGTCGCGAGGGCGAGAAATTGTTCCTCAAAGCAGAAAAATGCTTTACCGATAAATGTGCTGTTGAACGCCGCGCGTATGCGCCTGGTCAACATGGTCAAAAGAAAAACTCCCGCCAATCAGAATACGGTGGTCAGTTGCGCGAAAAGCAAAAGCTGCGTCGTATCTATGGCGTGTTAGAAGGCCAATTCCGCTTGACTTACAAGCGTGCTGAAAAGGCGCGTGGTATTACGGGCGAAAGTTTGCTGCAAATTCTTGAGTCACGTTTGGACAATGTATCCTATCGTATGGGGTTCGGTGGTTCACGTGCTGAAGCGCGGCAAACAGTACGTCACAATGGCATCTTGGTGAATGGTAAGCGTGTGAATATCCCGTCTTACACAGTTAAGCCAGGCGATGTCGTTGAAGTGGTAGAGACAGCTAAAACGCAATTGCGTTTGAAAGCATCTTTGGCAGCGGCAGAGCAACGTGGCTTCCCAGAATGGTTGGATATGGATGCGAAGGCATTCAAAGGAACATTCAAAGCCGTTCCTCAACGCTCTGAATTGCCAGCAACAATCAACGAGCATCTCGTCGTCGAGTTGTATTCCAAGTAATTAACGCGGAGTCGGATATATGTCTAACAATAATTTGTTGAAGCCTCGCATCATCGACGTTCAACGCATCTCGGCCACTCAAGCCAAGGTTGTGATGGAGCCGTTTGAGCGTGGTTATGGACACACACTCGGTAACGCATTGCGTCGCATTTTGCTGTCCTCGATGCCCGGTTATGCTGTAACCGAAGTCAAGATCGCGAGTGTGTTGCATGAGTACTCATCAATTGACGGCGTGCAAGAAGATGTAGTCGAAATCTTGCTAAACCTTAAGGGTTTGGTCTTGAAATTGCACGGCGCTCCTGAAGCCACCTTGCATCTGAAAAAATCAGGTGCTGGTTTAGTGACAGCCGCTGATATTGAGGTTGGCGCGGACACAGAAGTGCTTAATCCCACTCATGTGATTGCACACCTCACGGCAGGTGGCAAACTAGATATGGAAATTAAGGTTGAGCAAGGTCGTGGTTATGTTTCCGCTATCTCGCGTTTGCAACCAGGTGCGACACGTCCAGTTGGTCACATTGCTTTGGATGCTTCCTTTAGTCCGATTTCTCGTGTGAGCTATGCTGTTGAAAGTGCGCGTGTTGAACAGCGTACTGACTTGGACAAGCTCATTATTGATATCGAAACGAATAGCGCAATTGACCCAGAAGAGTCGATTCGTTACGCAGCGCGTATCTTGGTTGAGCAGTTCTCTGTCTTCGCAGCGTTGGAAGGCACCCCTGCTCCCGTTGAGAAGCCATTGGCACCCAAAGTTGATCCTATGTTGTTGCGTCCAGTAGATGATTTGGAATTGACGCCACGTTCATCCAACTGCTTGAAAGCGCAAAGCATCCATTACATCGGCGATTTGATTCAGTACACCGAAGCAGATTTGTTGCGCACGCCTAACTTGGGTCGCAAGTCGTTAAATGAGATTAAGCAAGTACTGGCAGAGCATGACCTATCACTGGGCATGAAGCTGGATAATTGGGCAGCAGCGACTGAGAATTAAATCCTGCTTGGCGGATGCCAAGTTAGAAAGCAAGAGAGGAAAATCATGCGTCACCGTTTAGGACTTAGAAAACTTAACCGCACCAGCAGCCACCGTTTGGCGATGTTGCGCAACATGACCGTTTCGTTGCTACGCCACGAAGTCATCAAAACCACTTTGCCAAAGGCGAAGGAACTGCGTCGCGTTGCAGAACCCATTCTGACACTGGGCAAGAACCCAAGTTTGGCAAATCGTCGTTTGGCATTTGCTCGCTTGCGTGACCGTGAAATCGTATGCAAATTGTTCGACGAACTCGGCCCACGCTATGCAGCGCGAAGTGGCGGCTACTCACGTATCCTGAAGTTCGGTTTCCGCAAGGGCGACAATGCGCCTATGGCATTGGTCGAACTGATAGACCGTCCAGCAGAAGCGCAAGCGGTAGAAGTCGCTGGCGAGTAAGCTGACAAAGCATAAGTAACAAAGCACAAGGCCGGGTTTATCCCGGCCTTGTTGTTTTTTGCTGTCACTCCCGTGTGCGCGGGAGTGCTAAATCACTTCAGCAGTTTCTTCAAGTACGGCCCGGTCACGCTGTCTTTGTTTGCAGCGACATCTTTAGGCGAGCCTTGTGCCACGATATATCCGCCGCCCGCGCCACCTTCTGGGCCTAAATCAATTACCCAATCCGCTGTCTTGATGACATCTAGGTTGTGTTCGATAACGACCAGCGTGTTGCCTTGGTCGCGTAGCGTGTGGATGACCTTGAGCAGCATGTCGATGTCGTGGAAGTGCAGGCCAGTGGTTGGCTCATCTAAGATGTACAGGGTGCGTCCGGTGTCGCGTTTGGAGAGTTCTAATGACAACTTCACGCGCTGTGCTTCCCCGCCAGAGAGCGTCGTTGCACTTTGACCGAGTGTGATGTAGCCCAGCCCCACATCAAGCAGGGTATGGAGCTTGCGTGCAAGGAGTGGCACCGCTTTGAAAAATTCATGCGCTTGTTCCACTGTCATGTCCAACACTTGATGGATGTTCTTGCCCTTGTATTGCACTTCTAGCGTTTCGCGGTTGTAACGATGGCCGTGGCACACGTCGCAAGGCACATACACGTCCGGCAGAAAATGCATCTCAACCTTGATGACGCCATCCCCTTGGCAAGACTCGCAGCGCCCCCCCTTGACGTTGAAAGAGAATCGTCCCGGGCCATAACCGCGCTCACGTGCGGTGGGTACGCCGGAGAACAGGTCGCGTATCGGTGTGAACAGTCCGGTGTAAGTCGCAGGATTAGAGCGCGGCGTGCGACCAATGGGAGACTGATCCACACTGATGACCTTGTCGAAATGTTCCAGTCCGACAATCTCGCGATACGGTGCTGGCTCGGCATTGCTACCATACAAATGCTGTGCCACCGCGTTGTACAGGGTGTCGTTGATGAGTGTGGACTTACCTGAACCCGATACGCCCGCCACACACGTCAGCAAGCCCACAGGCAATTCAAGCGTCACCTCTTTCAGATTGTTACCCGACGCGCCAATAATTTTCAGCATGCGTTGCTTGTCTGGCTTGTGATACGACTTCGGTGCAGCAATGCTGCGCCGCCCTGATAGAAAATCGCCCGTGATGGACTGTGGGTTAGTAATGATTTCTTGCGGTGTCCCTTGCGCAATCACCATGCCGCCATGCTCGCCCGCACCCGGCCCCATATCCACCACATAGTCCGCCGACAGAATCGCATCTTCATCATGCTCCACCACAATCACGCTGTTACCCATATCGCGTAGGCGTTTGAGTGTTTCAAGCAAGCGATCATTGTCGCGTTGATGCAGACCGATAGACGGCTCATCTAGCACATACATCACCCCCGTCAGCCCAGAGCCTATCTGTGAAGCTAAACGGATACGCTGTGCCTCACCGCCCGATAGTGTTTCCGCCGAACGATCCAGCGACAGATATTCCAGTCCCACGTTGTTAAGGAAAGTGAGACGGCTGGCGATTTCTTGCACGATCTTCTCGGCGATGGCTTGCTTATTGCCCGGTAGCGTCACACTTTGGAAGAAAGTCAGTGCCTGCTTTAACGGCAAGGCGCTCAACTCAAAGATGGCGCGGTCGGCGACGCGCACATGGCGCGCTTCTTCGCGTAGGCGAGTGCCTTTACACTCGGTGCAGGAACAAGAATTGAGATATTTGGACAACTCTTCGCGCACGGTAGGTGAGTCGGTTTCTTTATAACGGCGCTCCAAATTATTCACGATGCCTTCAAAGGCATGCTCACGCAGAATCTTCTTGCCGCGCTCGTTCAGATATTGGAAAGGAATTTCCTCTCGCCCACTGCCATACAACACCACCCGCTGAACATTTTCTGGCAGGCTCTCGAAGGGTTGTTCCAAATCGAATGCGTAATGCTTCGCCAGCGTATCCAACAATTGGAAATAGAACTGATTACGTTTATCCCAGCCTTTAATTGCGCCACTGCTCAAACTTAATTTTGGGAAAGCCACGATGCGTGCCGGATCAAAGAACGAGATGACACCCAAGCCATCGCACTTCGGACACGCGCCCATCGGGCTATTGAACGAGAACAGGCGCGGCTCCAACTCTTGCAGCGAATAGTTACAGATGGGGCAGGCAAACTTGGCAGAGAACAGATGCTCTTTGCCCGAATCCATCTCCACCGCCAACGCACGGCCATCGGCATGACGCAACGCCGTCTCGAAAGACTCCGCCAAACGTTGTTTGATGTCCGGCGACACCTTCAACCTATCCACCACGATCTCGATGGTGTGCTTCGAGTTCTTCGCAAGTTTTGGCAGTGCATCCATCTCGCAGATCTTGCCGTTCACGCGCAGACGCACGA
>JAVHQJ010000106.1:0-3547 GCA_036171075.1 Sideroxydans sp.
ACTATCACCATTTCTTCGGCAGTCCGGACTGGCGGGCAATCAGCCCCGGCTGGTATCGCCGCGCGCCGCGCATCATCCGCAATACCATACGCACCTGGGCGCCGGACGGCCTGTTCTGGGTGGTGATGGACAAGAACAAGCGCGGCCGCTATCCCAATGCCGCGCTGGTCGGCGCGCCGATCTACCACTACGGCCATGTCCGCAGCGTCGCCGCAATGCGGGAAAAGAACCAGCGAGTCGGCAAGTACTGGGGCCACGACCACCCGCTGTTCAACGGCTACCAGATCGACCCGCAGGCCCTGGCCCCGTTCGCTGGCAGCCATCCGGCCATCGTCCGGTATTGGCTGGCGGTCGAGGCGGAGACCACGTTCAGCCCCGATCCGCGCTACGCCCCGACTCGCAAGGAACTCAAGCATCGCCGGATGATGGCGCTGGAACGGTTGTTCGGTCTTGAGCTTTCCAAGAAACACTATCGTCTGGTCAAGCCATGAGCGCCACCTTGTCGGTCATCGTCATCACCAAGAATGAGGCAGAAAGGATAGGGAAGGCGCTGGAGTCGGTGCGCTTTGCCAACGAGATCGTGGTGCTCGACTCGGGCAGCACCGACGGTACGCTAGAACTGGCGCGGCGCTATACCGACAAGGTATTCATCGACCCAGACTGGCAGGGTTTCGGCGTGCAAAAAAACCGGGCGCTGGCTTGTGCCACCTGCGACTGGGTTTTGTCCCTGGATGCGGACGAATGGGTGGACGCGGGCTTGCAGAAAGAGATCGAGGCAGCGCTTGCCGCGCCCGTCGCCGACGTTTATGAAATGCCCCGCCGGTCCCGTTTTTGCGGTCGCGCCATGCGCCATTCCGGCTGGTGGCCAGATTATGTGCCGCGTCTGTTTCGGCGCGGGTCGGCGCGATTTTCCGATTCGCTGGTGCATGAACGGCTGGTTTTTGAAGGTGAGCCGGGGCGTCTCGTTGCGCCCTTGCAGCATGATAGTTTCCGCAACCTGGAAGACGTGCTCGACAAAATCAACCGCTACTCCACGGCCGGCGCAGAGCAGGCACTGGTATGCGGTCGTCATGGCGGTCTGGCCACTGCATTGGCGCACGGCTTCTGGACCTTTATCCGGACCTATTTTCTGCGCGCCGGGTTTTTGGATGGCCGGGAGGGTTTGATACAAGCGATTTCGAGCGCCGAGGGCGTGTATTACCGTTATCTCAAGCTTGGCTACCTGCGTGAGAAATCCCGGTTGGCCTAAGGCGCGGTCAGTATGTCGGCCAACTGACTGGCACCGTACTCTTGTTGTAATGTCTGGCCTGCGCGGCGAGCCCGATCCTGAAAGGCCGGCCAGTCGGCGAGTATGGTCCGGATGGCGGACAGTAAGGAGGGCGCAGCTAGATCGCTCACTGCCAGGCCGGCGCCAAAGCGTTCCACGATGCGGGCGCTCCAGGTGCCCGAGGTGACGATCAGTGGGCTACCGGCAGACAGCGCATCCAGTGATATGCCGCTGATACGGTCGGCAAAATCCGCTGGGTCGTAGGGTTGCAGGCAGATGCCGCCACCGAATAGCGCCAGATATTCGTCTTGGGGCAATGCGGTTTCGATCAATTGCAATGGTGGGTAATTGATGGCTTCCATGCGGCGGATGTCCTGTGCGGTTTGGTCATCGTAGCGACTTCGGTGATCGGCGGATGCCTGGACCACAATCGGCAGATCACCGTTCTTTTTTGCCAGAAATTCCACCAGATTGGCGATGTGGGTGATGCCCTTGTCCTGGCGGGCAATGCCGGCAAATATCAGGTGCCTGAAGCTACTATTTTGCGGGGCTGGCTGACGCGGTGTGATCGGGTATGGAACGATATGGACGTTCCGGAATCCCGACTGGCGAAAGGCCTCGATCGCGCTTTCGGTTGGGCCGAGTATGACCAGATTGGGTTGCTTGTTGGAGAGGTCGAGTAAGAACGCCCGTTTTTTTGCGCTCGGTCGGAACCAATGGAAATAGAGGAATACCTTACCGGGCGGGATGACGCCGCGCGCGGCTAGATGCAGGATCGACAGATCAGTACGAGTGGCCGTAGCGATGAAGATGCGACCAGGTTGCGCCAGTAGACGTCGATACAGAAAAAACGCCTGGAAGCGGCGGAGGGACCGTATGAAATAGGGTTGGATTTTCCCAGCCTGAAAATCGAATGCCGCGTCTCGGCCGACCCATAATTCTAGCGAGGCATTGCCCATTGCCGAACAGAGGCTGGCGAGAAAACTGTGGCAGTGGCCCGCCCAGCCGGTCAGGGTGGGTTCGATAATGTGGAGGGGCGCGTTACCTTCCATCCGCTATGCCTTGTCTGTCTGGCCGGCAGGTACCGGTCCGGCAGTTAGTACCGCGAGCAAGGTAGTGAAAACGAAACTCGATGCGTGGTCGAGCAACACCGAATTGGCCAGGCTGGGTACCGCCCAGGCCAGCGTCAAGCCGCCTAGCCACAGACCATGGAGGCCGCCTGTGCGCCAAGCGATGTAGGCCATGGCCAGATACAGAAAAACCACTGCCAGAACGCCAGCCAGTCCGTTCTCGGCCCAGTAGAACAGGTAATCGTTGTGCGGGTTATCGGTAGCCACCTGGGCCGGGTCGTGGGTCATGATGAACTCTGCATAGGCGGGGGTGAAGCCGCCGGTGCCATAGCCCAGGATGGGCCGTTCTTGTATCAGCCGCACGGTGGTGTCGAAGAAATCGATGCGATAGCCGACCGAGGTCGCGGTGTGCCCGGTTTGGTAGCTGGAGACATCCTGACGGACGCCCTGGATGCCGGTCTCGACCGCCGACGGACGCGCCGGGCCGGGAAGTATTGAAAGAATGGCGACCACGCTGGTGATCGCCGCGGTAGCGAAACAGCGGCGTTTGAGTGCGTTGCCGACGATAATCGTCAACAGTAGGATCAGTACGACCTGGCCGGTGCGACCGTGTACCAGATGCAGGATGTCGAATATCGCCAGCCAGATCAGCGGCCAGCCCAGCCAGTCAAGCCAGGATCGGCCGCCGTTTCTGATCAGCGTGATGGCCAGGGCGAAGGCAGCGAGGGCCAGGAAGATGTTGTGCTCGGTGTGATTGCGGAAGGTGTTGTAGTCGCCGATCGATAGATCGACGTTGTGAAAAGCAATTCCACTCGCGGCCGAGAACAGCGAGGTTACCAAGGCCAGCAAGGCCCCGAAGCCGAAACCGACAAAGACCGCCCAGCGTCGCTCGGGCTTTTGGAATAGGCCCAGACTCACGAAGAAAAACAGAAAGGCAATGTGTTTGCCCAGCATCGGCCAAGGCGTATAGCCGTTTAATAGCGCGACCGGCACGCCCAGCAGTATCACGCCAGTAAGGAACAGCATGGCACGAAACACCGGCTCGGTCTTGAGGCCGCCCCAGGTAGCCAGACAGTTGTGCGGATGACTCACGGCCCAGATGAAGGCGCCACCCGTCAATACGCTGGTCAGTGCGGTCGAGGTCTGTAGCGCGAAGCCCAGGGCCAGGGCATACCACGACCAGCCGTCCAGTTGTTTGACTGTGGTGAAG
>JAVHQJ010000107.1:0-3528 GCA_036171075.1 Sideroxydans sp.
GACAAGTCATTCGATCCCCCTCCAAATTTCGGAACCTTAACTCCCTTGGTCTGGGAGCGAATACGTTTCATCACTCTTACTTCATCAATGACCCAGATGAAAGTCGGTTTCCAGTAAATCGACTTAGCAATGCCCTTGAGTGCCTCGTAGGTGGGAATGTGATAAGAACATTTTTCACCGCCGATGCGAGTCAGTGGATCGGTGAACAGGGCATGTCGCGCCCAGACCTTAAATTCGATGCTGTTTCGTTTAAGCATTCAAAGCCTCCATATTTCTCACGGGTGTTTCGCTCAATCCAAACTCATCGCTGTAGTAGCGGTAATCAAGATACAGGATACCTGTGCCTTCTTGTATTTCCCGCACTGCGCCTTCTTTTGTCAGACGTTCCAAAATGTTCGGGAAGACATTGACGGTAAATTGCTGCGCACGGCGCAGCATATCGAACTCTTTGTCGGGTAGGTAAGCTGCGCAAAGATCGGCGACGATGGCTTGCCCCTCTTTGCCATATTGCACGATGACACCTTGAGTCGGTGCGTCAATCGCCTTGAATGCCTTGGCCGCTGACATAAAGGATTGACGCAGGTAGATATTGGGAGCTTGGCCTGTTTGTTGGCTATGTTCGTGTACGGCTAATGAATTGCTTGATAGCAGATTGAGTAGGCTGTCTGTGTGTCCAATGGTTTTGTCAGATAGCGGGTAATCCATTTCATTTTGACGGTCAAAGAAGTAGTACGTGTAATAACGTTTCATTGCTTCAAGGCCAATTCTGTCGTTCCCAAATTGAAGCGGATTAGCTTCGTACTCATCTAGCACACGTTCAGCTTTGTCTCGCCCGATGCAAATGTCTGGCAACTTTTCAAGATTCTCATCTTGTGGATTGACCACATGCACAATCCCAATGTCGCGTAGACCGTTGCGGTTGCAACGCCCCGCAGCTTGGGCGATTGAATCCAGCCCAGCGGTGAAGCGAATGACTGCACCAAAATCAACATCTACTCCGGCTTCGATTAGTTGAGTGCTGAAGCAAAGTACAGGTAATCGCTTTTCTAAACGTTCTCGAATTTCGTTCAAGATTGTTTTGCGGTGTGTCGGACACATGCTTGTGCTTAAGTGGTACAGCGGGATGTCTGTTTGCTCTTTGCACAAACGATATAAAGTTTGTGCGGCGTTCTTGGTGTTGACGATTACCAAGCAACTATCGACACGGCGAGTTTCCTCCATTGCCAGCGCGGCAATCTCGTCATTCGTCCAACCACCGAACTTGTGTCGGTCTTTTACCTCGACCCGCTTTAGTTCATCGAATAGTATTTTTACGTTGGGCATTAGTTCGTTACCTGTCGGTATTCTGAGCGCACCTTTTTCGACGTTAACTTTGTTGAGTAACGGCTGGGTGGCAGTACATAGGACAACGGTACTGCCGCACTGTTCGACTAGAAAATTGATGGCGTTGTTAAACAGGTGTACGCAGTTAACGGGCAGCGTTTGGATTTCATCGAAGATCAGCACGGTATTAGCTAACTGGTGCATTCGGCGTGCGCCGCGCGTCCCAGCACCAAAGAGCGTTTCCAGTAATTGCACGCTCGTGGTGTAGATGACGGGCGCATCCCAGTTCTCCGCCAATATTTTTCCGCGCCAACTTTGTTCTTCTGGTGTTAGGTTGGAATGGTGTTCGAGAACGACACTGCCAGATTCCACGCCACGTGGTTCAAGTGCCGCCCAATCCGCATGGTTGCAATTTGACTTATACGATTTTTTTAACCAGCAAAAACTATTTGGCTCAAGCACTTCTCTTGTTACATCCGCATTTTGATCAATGATGGACGTGAATGGAATGACGTA
This sequence comes from Sideroxydans sp., assembly GCA_036171075.1. Lineage (GTDB taxonomy): Bacteria > Pseudomonadota > Gammaproteobacteria > Burkholderiales > Gallionellaceae > Sideroxyarcus. The sequence continues at coordinate 1,840 of JAVHQJ010000107.1, forward strand.
AATCACCCGATCCATCTTGTGCTTTTTTGCGTGGTGTAGCGCAAAGCGTAGGCTTGCGAGTGTTTTGCCTCCGCCCGTGGGCACGGTCAGGGTATAGATGCCTTTGTCGCGTGATGCGGCGTTGTGGCAATGGTTGGAAATATCACACCGAAGAGGATCAATCTTCTTGCTTGGTTTAAACCCTGTAAGGTAATTTTCCAAGCGTTTGCACAAGACATCCCATTCTGTGTATTGACCATGCGCTCTTAATTTTGCAGCTTTGGGACTTTCAAAATCCGCTGAATCAACACGGTCGGCATCAATCAGGCAACTGAACAAAAACCGCACCAGCAAGCCCAATTGCTGTCGAACCACCATGTTTTTGTCATCTTTGATTGGCGCGAATCGCACGATCTTTGCAAGCGCAGCCTGCACTGCTGGAATCATATTGGGCTGGCTAGTGAGCTCCTTTGCTCGTAAAAGAATCGAAGCATCAGCTTTGGCAAGTGATTCTTGTAAATGAGTGCGCTCTGTAATCTTGTTCATGCGCCTGCTGAATACGTCTTCGCCCAAGCTGCTTATGTCAGATGACAAGCAATCAATCAGGCCTGAATGGTGAGAAGCAATACATAGGGAAAGAATTTGACCAACAATTTGTCCAAGCTGCCCCTGCTTCGAAAGTTCTTGCCAGATGAGTTGTGCGCCAGCAGTGGAATGATCCACCTTCCCTTTTTTACTTTTCGCATCAATATAATCATCTTCATCTTGCTCAATCAAACCAATAGCAGACTTCAGGTAGTCCTGAAATTCTTTGCTGTATTTTCCTAGGTCATGAAGCAAGCCAATTAATTCGCCATGGCTTTGCAATCCGATTTTGGTTGCCAAGTTTTTTGCAATTATTGAGACCCCAAGCAAATGAGCTTCCAAACTTTGTTCCGCCCTATCAGACTTGCGCTGATGCGCTATGTACGTGGCATTCTTCATGTTTTCCATTCCACTTCCAATTTAACTCTGCTCCAAGGATTGTTGCTTTCTTTCAAACCCATAATCACTGCTTCCATATTTTCCCCGCGATCCATCAATTGCGAGACGGCGGCATTGTCTAATCGGGGAAGGTAGCCTAATTTGTAGCCGTTCCATTCCACGCGCACGGCGCGGTCGTCGTATTTATTTTCAAGTTCGCGCACCAATTGCAAGCGTTGGCCTATAGCAAGTTGCGACCACAAGTTTTCGCCGTGATGATATTGAAAACCAGCGAGTGGCGAGGTCTGCAAGGTTTTCCACGATGCGCTGCGGATATTGGCATGAGCCGCCGCTGGCAGGGTGAGGCCGCCTAGCAATGCAGTGAGTGATTGCAAAAATGCGCGCCGTGACATGGTGTTTATTCCTATGTGAGTTTGTCACTTCTCATTATTCGTACTCACAAGCTCAAACGGTGAGTCTGTGAAATTTATTTTTTATACTGCTGCGTCATTTGTTGCAATTGTTGTTTGATGATTTCACGTAACTCTGCTGGTTCGATGACTTCGACTTCCGCCCCATGTTTGAGGATGTCCATCACCAGTTCGCGCGGGTCGGCGTAGGGTAGGTGCAATTCGTAGCTGCCGTCAGGCAGTGTGCGGCCTTGTTGGTGTGGATGCCATTGTTCTTCTGCGACCCAGCGGGCGCGTTGCGGGGTGAAGCGCAGCACGGCGGTGTGTTTGGGTTTTC
>JAVHQJ010000108.1:0-3526 GCA_036171075.1 Sideroxydans sp.
ACGAGTGCCGGATGGTCGGTCGGTATGTAGTGACTAATTCGCAACTCCCATTGCTTTGATGGTTCATCGAATACTGCTGCGTAGGGGCTGGTAGAAGAGAGTGCCAGCAGCTTGCCGTTCGGTAGCTGAGTCACGCTCGCCTTCTTTTGCGGAAAGCGCGGAATCTCTTCCCAAGATGTGGCACCTAATTTCAAACGATTGACGTGTGTTGGGTTTAGATTTTCTGGTGCCCATGCGATAAGACTACCGTCGTCTGTTTCTGTCATCGGCCAATTCATGTCGGCACTGAGGGGCGGTAGAGCGCTCCATGTTCCGTCCTTTGCATGCCAGATCAAATCTGATTGTTTCCGGTCTTGTTGCCGTGGATTGGGGATGATGCTGTTCACCAGCAGCACATCTCCACGCTTGAGTAGCAATGTTTGCGGGGCATTAGAATGCCAACCGATTGGGTAAGTTACAGGTGTGCTTAAACCACTGCGACTGTCCCATACCTCAGCAGTTGAAATGTCCCCTTCTTCCCAATGTGCTGGATTATCTTGGCAACCGTCGCCGTCGCCTTCGTCATCTGCATTGGAATAACTGACATTACTTCTGGGCGGGCAGCGGAATTCTGGTACGAATTGTTTATCGACCCCGCCCACCACAAGTACACGTCCATCTTGGAGTATTGCAATTGCGGCGTTGGCACGCGGTGTCGCGGAGACGTGGTGGGTCACGACCACATTAGTGCGAGGATCCCATAGCCATGATCGAAAGCGCGGTTTGTCTTCTTTGCCTAGCTCGCGAGACGCAAAAAATAGGATGCGTCCGTCAAAAAGTTTGCCGAAGTAGACTCTTTCCTCGGCCTCAAAATATAGTGCATCGATAACGCGCCATTGACCTGTTTCGGGATCCCACATTTCTGGATGATTGGGTATCGCTTCGTCACCCTTGTCTGGCGCTCTTACCCAGCCACCTGCGATGACGACCTTGCCATCGTTCGTTACCACCGAAGAAAGTGCGGCCTGATAGGGCATACCAGTTAACCGTGGCTGTTTCATGCTCCCCGTTAATGTAAATGTGTTTTTTGCCGGATCGTAGATCTCCGTGAGCCCTAAGGGGGTGCCGTTGGCGTGCCCTCCAGCAAGCAGTAATCGGCCATCTCGTAGTAGCGCGGTTGCATGAGCGACCCGACGGCTATCGGGTAAATATTCGCCAGATTCCGATGTTTGGCGCGTCCACTCTAGGATCACGCTGTTACCAAAAATGAGCACACGATCATCTTTTTTGAGCAACAGTGTGTAATCCTCGGTATTCCTAATATCGCCTATGTGATCGGGGGTTAATACGCCAGCACCGCGCCATTCGGAAGTCGTGTGCTCCCAGAGCATGCTGCGCGATATGGTGTACTTGTACTCATCAAACCCGGTTCCCACGATCAGCACGTCGCCATTGCTGAGTAAAACTGCAGAGGCGGTACGCAAAGGCAATAACAAGGGCTGTCCATGCACCCATGCGCCCAATGTCGGCTCCCAAATTTCAACAGAGTTGGTGGGTTCGCCCGCTTCGTTGATGCCGCCTGCAATCATCAAGCGGCCATCCTTCAACAACTCAGCTGCATGGTTATAGCGGGGTGTAGTTAACGCAGGACCCTCACTCCATGTTTGTGTGACAGGGCTCCAGATTTCCACCGAGGCAATCGCCTTGCCATTACTCGATATTCCACCGACAACAAGCACGCGACCGTCAGCGAGTTCCGTTGTGGTATGTTTTGCGCGGGGAAATTGAAGACTTTGAAGTTGCACGACATCCGATGGGTGAAGCTCGGTGGCGCTGCGCAACAACTCCACACTAGCGAGTATCGGTCCTGCGATTTTGGCATCGGACATGATGCCCTGGCCACCCACGAAAATCACACTACCATCGGCAAGCAAGGTCGCGCTGTGATGGAGCCGCGCACTTTTTAATGCAGGGGCCGATTCCCATTTTTGGGTATCGTCATTCCAAAGAGAAAGCTTGTTAAATGGCTCAGGGAGCGGATCGTCGCTATTCAATAGTCTGGGCTCATAGCAAGTGCCGCCGGCAAACAATATTTTGTTATGGGCGAGCGCTGTGGCCGTTTGCGCACTTCTTGTATAGGCACACTCAGGAGCATCAGCGATATTTCCCCAAGCATGCTGTTTAGCATCCCAGCGTACAGCCGAATTGACGTTGAAGACTAAAGGTTTTGGGCCATAGACAAACACACTGCCATCGGAAAGTTGCGTGACTGTGTGATTCGTGCGGGCACCATCGAGGTAATGTGCACCTATCGTGCGAATAACGCCCACAGCGCCAATTGCGCTGTAAGTGTGCAAGAGCAAAAAACTCGCGCAGCAGGCATGTGTAAGGTGACTCCACCGAATAGGGGAACGTGTATTAATTATGCGCAGCAAATGTCGTAAGCAATAGTGCATTACGTGTGATAGCAAGGACACTGAAATGGCCGCAACAAATGAGCAATAGCTCAGGCCAAAACAGATGCGGACCAAGCGATGGCTGTGTAGGCTGAAACGAGACACATGCTTCCCCTTATGGACGCTAAACTGTGGCGATTATTTTTTTCGTAGCTGTAATTTATGAGCTTGCGCCAGCCTCTCTGTACTGGGGATTCTGCATTGAGCCTCGCGCCATACTTGCGGCACGTTGTGCATCGAGTAGAACTGCAAGCGTCGTGAACTGTAGGGGAGTGCAGCTTAGCGTGTCAATGCGGAATCGAACTATATTTCCGAGTTAAGTGACATTTCGTGGAGGTTTTTGGATATTTTTTCTGGCCAAGTACTCTTCGACTAGCACCTGTTTTTGCTGTTGAGTAAACCCTCGATGTCGATGTACTAATTCCTTGAGTCTGCTGTTCACGCCCCCCTTCGACGTGATTGGTTGTTCGAGGTACATGCGGGTAATCGATGAAGGTAAATAGGTGCGTCAACGCATTACGAATCAGTGAGCGCGCCGCACGAATGTTTCGATGGGTGTACCACCAAGTCCGTTTCCTACCCGTCCGTGGTTCACCATAGCTGCGCTCCTTCAGGAAGTCAGCGTGACGTCGCTCCAAACGACGATAGACACACAACCATCGCCCTCTCTGCTTGCTTGTGCGCACACTGAACAGTCGCTTCACCAGCGCCAGCAATTCCTTGCCTGCACTTGTTTTTGGTTGTCGGGCGAGCTGGATTCTCGCGAGTCGTTCAATGTGAACGATGCACCGCTGAATCTTGGCTAATGGCCACAGGCATTGGATTGCAGCCTGCAAGCCTTTCTGTCCATCAATGACCACAGCATCCGGTTTGGGAAGACGTTCAAGAAATAACAGCCAGCTGGCGAAGGACTCACGTTCGGCAAATCCCCAAGACATCTGCGCTGTCATCGTTCTACAAATAAGCGCGGCATTCTCTCTGCCAGACAGATATACCCCGTCAAGAATGTATACAGATTGGAGCAGTGCTTGAAGCGGAGGCGGACGGTGTGCAGCCTTCCAAAACGGTGCGAACCAGCGGATAAGTGTTCG
>JAVHQJ010000109.1:0-16174 GCA_036171075.1 Sideroxydans sp.
GTACCTGCTGGCAATTCAACTGCACCCGTTACGTCTGTTGTACGGAAGTAGAACTGTGGACGGTAGCCTTGGAAGAATGGAGTGTGACGACCCCCTTCATCTTTGCCCAAGACGTAGATCTCTGCTGTGAACTTGGTGTGAGGTTTGATGGTGCCTGGTTTGCACAATACTTGACCGCGTTCAACTTCTTCACGCTTGGTGCCGCGCAACAGTACGCCGACGTTGTCGCCTGCTTGACCTTGGTCGAGCAGTTTGCGGAACATTTCTACGCCAGTGCAGGTTGTCTTCAAGGTCGGCTTGATACCAACGATTTCCAATTCTTCGCCGACTTTGACGATGCCGCGTTCAACACGACCGGTCACAACGGTGCCGCGACCAGAGATGGAGAATACGTCTTCGACTGGCATCAGGAAGGTGCCGTCGAGTGCGCGTTCTGGTTGAGGGATGTAGGCGTCGAGTGCATCAGCCAAGCGGAAGATGGAGGGTTCGCCGTATTCGCTTTGGTCGCCTTCAACAGCGAGTTTGGCGCTGCCGTGAATGATGGGGGTGTCGTCGCCGGGGAAGTCGTATTTGCTGAGCAGTTCACGAATTTCCATTTCTACGAGTTCGAGCAGCTCTGCGTCGTCGACCATGTCGCATTTGTTCATGAAGACGATAATGTAGGGTACGCCAACTTGACGTGCCAACAGGATGTGTTCGCGTGTTTGAGGCATGGGGCCGTCAGCTGCGGATACAACGAGGATTGCGCCATCCATTTGGGCTGCACCAGTGATCATGTTCTTGACGTAGTCGGCATGGCCTGGGCAGTCAACGTGGGCGTAGTGGCGGTTGGCTGTCTCGTACTCGACGTGGGCAGTGTTGATGGTGATGCCGCGTGCCTTTTCTTCTGGCGCTGCGTCAATTTGGTCATAGGCTTTGGCTTCGCCACCAAATTTCTTCGATAGCACCATGGTGATGGCCGCTGTTAGGGTGGTCTTGCCGTGGTCGACGTGGCCAATCGTGCCTACGTTGACGTGCGGTTTGGTGCGTTCAAATTTACTTTTTGCCATGATTTATCTCCGACTAGTCTTTAATTCGTTAATTATTTCTTACTATTCATAATTGCTTCTGCAACGCTCTTGGGGGCTTCGGTGTAGTGCTTGAACTCCATCGTATAAGTCGCACGACCTTGAGTCGCAGAACGCAACGAAGTGGAATAACCGAACATTTCGGACAAAGGCACTTCAGCCTTAACCGTCTTGCCACCACCGATCATGTCATCCATACCTTGCACCATGCCGCGACGAGAGGACAAATCGCCCATCACGGTGCCGGTGTAATCTTCTGGCGTCTCTACTTCAACCGACATCATTGGCTCAAGCAGAACGGGACTTGCTTTACGCATACCATCCTTGAATGCCATCGAAGCCGCCATCTTGAAAGCGTTTTCGTTGGAGTCAACATCATGGTAAGAACCATCAAACAGCGTGACTTTTACATCCACGACGGGAAAACCCGCCAATACACCGCTAGGCAATGATTCACGCAAACCCTTTTCAACCGCAGGGATGTATTCGCGAGGAACCGTCCCCCCTTTAACCGCATCAATAAATTCAAAGCCCTTACCTGTTTCGTTTGGCTCCATCTTGATCCACACGTGACCATATTGACCGCGACCACCCGTTTGCTTGGCATACTTACCTTCAACTTCGACAGGCTTACGGATCGCTTCGCGATACGCCACTTGGGGCGCACCCACGTTGGCTTCTACGCCAAATTCACGTTTCATACGATCCACCAAAATTTCCAGATGCAATTCGCCCATGCCAGACATAATTGTCTGACCAGATTCTTCATCGGTGCGGATACGGAACGAAGGATCTTCAGCCGCCAAACGACCTAATGCGATACCCATTTTTTCTTGGTCAACTTTAGTTTTAGGCTCAACCGCAACGTGAATAACTGGTTCAGGGAACACCATGCGCTCAAGAATAATTGGATTGCCCACGTCACACAAAGACTCGCCTGTTGTGACTTCCTTCAATCCAATACAAGCAGCGATGTCGCCCGCCAAAATTTCATCCACTTCCAAGCGATCATTCGCATGCATCTGAACGATACGACCAATACGCTCTTTACGACCACGCACAGAGTTATAAACGGTGTCACCTTTTTTCAGCACGCCCGAATAAACGCGCACAAAAGTCAATTGACCAACGAAAGGGTCTGTCATCAACTTAAATGCCAGCGCAGAGAAGCTCTCGCTGTCATCTGCCTTACGTGTGATGGGCTCACCTTCTTCAGTCATCCCCGTTACATCGGGAATGTCTACTGGTGAGGGCAAGAACATGATGACCGCATCCAACATGCGTTGCACACCCTTGTTCTTAAACGCAGAGCCGCACAACATCGGCTGAATTTCACACGCAATAGTGCGCGTACGAATACCCAAAATAATTTCTTCTTCAGTTAATTCGCCGTTTTCGAGGTAATTATTCATCAGCTCTTCAGACGCTTCAGCTGCGCTTTCAACCATTTTGGCGCGCCATTCTTTAGCACTCGCTTGCAAATCGGCTGGAATTTCTCTGTAGTCAAACTTCATCCCTTGAGATGCCTCATCCCAAATGATGGCCTTCATCTTGATCAAATCCACCACACCCACGAACCCTTCTTCTGCGCCAATAGGAATAACCAAAGGCACAGGAGTCGCTTTCAAGCGCGTTTCCATTTGCGTAACAACCTTGAAGAAGTTCGCGCCAGTACGGTCCATCTTGTTGACGAACGCCAAACGCGGAACCTTGTATTTATTAGCTTGACGCCAAACAGTCTCGGACTGTGGTTGCACACCACCTACCGCGCAATACACCATGCAAGCACCATCCAGCACACGCATTGAACGCTCAACTTCAATCGTAAAGTCAACGTGCCCAGGGGTATCAATAATGTTGAAACGATGCTCTGGATAGGAATTGTCCATCCCTTTCCAGAAACAAGTAGTTGCCGCAGAGGTGATGGTAATGCCGCGCTCTTGCTCTTGCTCCATCCAGTCCATCGTGGCTGCACCATCGTGCACCTCACCAATTTTATGACTCACACCCGTATAAAACAGGATGCGCTCGGTGGTGGTTGTTTTACCCGCATCAATATGTGCACTGATGCCGATGTTGCGATAGCGTTCGATTGGAGTTTTGCGTGCCACGATAAATTACCTAAATGTAAATACTTATTAGAAACGGAAGTGCGAGAACGCCTTGTTAGCGTCAGCCATACGATGAACTTCTTCACGCTTCTTAACTGCGCCTCCACGGCCTTCAGAGGCATCAATCAACTCACCCGCCAAACGCATGCCCATGGATTTCTCACCACGCTTACGCGCAAATTCTTTCAGCCAACGCATCGCCAACGCCATACGACGTGACGGACGCACCTCAACTGGAACTTGATAGTTAGCACCGCCTACGCGACGGCTTTTAACTTCCACCTGCGGCTTTGCATTATTCAATGCTTGATTGAAAATTTCGATCGGATCTTTGCCGCTCTTTTTAGCAACTTGCTCTAGCGCGCCATAAAGAATGCGTTCGGCAACCGATTTCTTACCTGCCGTCATCAATACATTGACGAATTTGGAAAGATCTTGATTGCCATATTTTGGATCGGGCAACACTTCGCGTTTGGGGACTTCTCTGCGTCTTGGCATATCTCTACCTCAGTTATATCTGTAATTCGGAATTACGCTTTTTTCGGGCGTTTCGCGCCGTACTTGGAGCGAGATTGCTTGCGATCTTTCACACCAGCCGTATCCAAGCTGCCGCGCACCATGTGGTAACGCACGCCCGGCAAATCCTTGACACGACCACCGCGCAACAGCACCACACTGTGTTCTTGCAAATTGTGGCCCTCACCACCAATGTAAGAAATAACCTCAAACCCGCTAGTTAGGCGCACTTTGGCTACCTTACGCAAGGCCGAGTTTGGCTTTTTCGGTGTCGTTGTGTAGACGCGAGTACAAACGCCGCGTTTTTGCGGGCTTCCGGCAAGCGCAGGCACCTTACTCTTGATAATTTCCGTCGTACGAGGCTTGCGCACTAACTGGTTAATGGTTGGCATTGTTTATTTTCACTTCCTGAAAACTTGGTTAAAAGAACGTTATATTTCAACTACTAAACTGCTAAATCTAAACTCTCCGCATACTCAATAGAAATGCGCGGACTAAAAAGACCGCGCATTCTATTGACACAGCTACTAACTGTCAAGCTGACTACGCACCTTCAACAGCATCAGTCGTATTAACTGACTCCGCCGAGCTTGAAAACTTTTCTGCACCTGCACGTAATTTGCGACGCGCCGTGTGGAATGCCAAGCCAGTACCCGCTGGAATCAAGCGACCCACGATGACGTTTTCTTTCAGTCCACGCAACTCGTCCTTCTTGCCCATGATGGCCGCTTCGGTCAATACGCGGGTCGTCTCTTGGAAAGACGCGGCAGAGATGAAGGAATCAGTGGACAACGAAGCCTTGGTGATACCCAGCAACATATATTGGAAGGTGGCCGGCTGTTTGCCCAAGGCAACAACGCGCTCGTTTTCTTCCAATAGGGAGGCACGCTCAACTTGCTCTTTCGGAATAAAGGTTGTATCGCCCTCATCCACAATCGCCACACGACGCAACATCTGACGCACGATAACTTCGATGTGTTTATCGTTAATCTTCACACCTTGCAAGCGATACACATCTTGCACTTCGTCAGTGACGTAACGCGCTAAAGCTTCGATGCCTTGCAAACGCAAAATGTCATGTGGATCAGCTGGGCCGTCCACAATCATTTCACCTTGGTTCACCACCTGACCGTCATGCACCAGCACATGCTTATCCTTGGTAATCAAGAACTCATGCGCCTCACCATAGGTATCGGTGATAACTAGACGTTGCTTACCCTTGGTTTCTTTACCGAACGATGCTGTACCGGTGACTTCCGCCAACATGCCTGCATCTTTAGGTGAGCGCGCTTCGAACAATTCTGCCACGCGTGGCAGACCGCCGGTAATGTCGCGAGTCTTCGAACTTTCTTGCGGGATACGTGCTAACACATCACCCACACCCACATTCATGCCGTCTTCCACCGTAATAATGCAACCCGTTTGGAAGGTAACAGAAATTGCGGTGTCGGTGCCAGCCATCTTAATTTCTTGACCTTCCGCATCCAACAAACGCACCAAAGGACGTACACCTTTACCTGCTGTTGCGCGCTTCGGATCAATAACCACCAAGGTGGACAACCCCGTCACTTCGTCAATCTGCTTAGCAACTGTAGCGCCTTCTTCTACGTTTTCAAAACGTACTTGACCCGCGTATTCAGTAATGATGGGACGGGTATGAGGATCCCACGTCGCCAACACAACACCCGCCTTAACCACCGCACCTTCGCGTTCAGTCAAGTTAGCGCCGTAAGGCACTTTATGGCGTTCACGTTCACGTCCGTGGTCGTCGGTCACCATCACCTCGCCAGAACGAGCTACGACAACAATCGTGCCACTTGCTGTGGTGACAGTGCGCATGTTAGGGCTGTATTTAATTGTGCCGTTAGACTTACTCTCAACTTGGCTTGCCACTACCGTACGCGATGCCGCACCACCAATGTGGAAAGTACGCATCGTCAATTGAGTGCCTGGCTCACCGATGGACTGCGCAGCAATTACACCCACTGCTTCACCCACGTTAATCAATCCGCCGCGCCCCAAGTCACGACCGTAGCACTTTGCACACAGACCGTAACGGGTATCACACGTCAAGGGTGTACGCACGCGCACTTCATCAATGCCGAGTGACTCGATGAGTTCAACTTTATCTTCATCCAGCAAAGTGTTCGCTTCAAACACAGTCGCGCCCGTTTCAGGATTGACGACGTCCGCTGCAATCACACGACCCAACACGCGTTCGCGCAAGGCTTCGATGACTTCACCGCCTTCAACCAACGCCTTCATAGAGCGGCCATTGGCGGTACCACAGTCGTCTTCGATGACGACCAAATCTTGTGTCACGTCCACCAAACGACGTGTCAAATAACCCGAGTTCGCTGTCTTCAACGCCGTATCCGCCAAGCCTTTACGAGCACCGTGGGTGGAGATGAAGTACTGCAACATGTTCAGACCTTCGCGGAAGTTCGCGGTAATCGGCGTTTCAATAATCGAACCATCAGGTTTTGCCATCAAACCGCGCATACCGGACAACTGGCGAATCTGCGCCGCAGAACCGCGCGCGCCCGAGTCAGCCATCATGTAGATCGAGTTGAATGACTCTTGGGTAATCGCTTTGCCCTTCTTATCAAACAGTGCTTCGCCAGTCAGACGATCCACTACAGGCTCAACACCCAATTGATCCATCATGGCTTTAGCCACTTGGTCTCCGGTGCGCCCCCAGATGTCGACTACCTTGTTATAACGTTCGCCTTGAGTCACCAGCCCCGAGGTGTATTGCGTCTGAATCTCGTGCACTTCTTTTTCAGCTGCACCGATCAACTCGTTCTTTTGCTGTGGCACCAACATGTCATCCACGCAGATGGAGATACCCGCACGGGTCGCATAAGCAAAACCGGTGTACATCAACTGATCAGCCATGATGACTGTGTCGCGCAGACCGCAACGACGGAAACTGGCGTTAATGAGGCGAGAGATTTCTTTCTTCTTGAGTGCCTTGTTGACAAAGCTGAACGGTAAATTCGCGGGCAACAATTCGGACAAAATTGCACGTCCAGGGGTGGTCTCATAACGAGTGAACTTATCTACTTTTTCGCCTGCTTCGTTGGTCACCACCTCCTTAATACGCACCAGCACTTTGGCTTGCAGATCGACGTGACCAGAGCGGTAAGCGCGCAACACTTCGGATACATCAGCGAACATCGAACCTTCGCCCAAGGCTGCTTCTTTTACACGTGTCATGTAGTACAAACCCAGCACGATGTCTTGTGACGGAACGATGATGGGCTCGCCGTTAGCGGGAGACAACACGTTGTTAGAAGCCAGCATCAGTGTGCGTGCTTCCATCTGCGCTTCCAGCGACAACGGCACGTGAACAGCCATTTGGTCACCGTCGAAGTCGGCGTTGAATGCTGAGCAAACCAGCGGGTGCAATTGAATCGCCTTACCTTCGATGAGGATTGGCTCGAACGCTTGGATACCCAAACGGTGCAACGTTGGTGCGCGGTTCAACATCACTGGATGTTCGCGGATGACTTCTTCCAAGATGTCCCACACGATGGGCTCTTCGGCCTCGACCATGCGCTTGCCCGCCTTGATCGTTGTTGCCAGACCCATTTTTTCCAAACGTTCAAAGATGAACGGCTTAAACAACTCCAGCGCCATCTTCTTAGGCAGACCGCATTGATGCAGCTTCAGCTGTGGGCCCACCACAATCACGGAACGGCCAGAATAGTCAACGCGCTTGCCCAGCAAGTTTTGACGGAAACGACCGCCCTTACCCTTGATCATGTCAGCCAGCGATTTCAGCGGACGCTTGTTCGCGCCAGTCATTGCCTTACCGCGACGACCGTTGTCCAGCAACGCATCCACGGATTCTTGCAACATACGCTTTTCGTTGCGCACGATGATGTCTGGTGCTTTCAGCTCTAACAGACGACGCAGACGGTTATTACGGTTGATGACGCGACGATACAGATCGTTCAGGTCACTCGTTGCAAAACGGCCACCATCCAACGGCACCAAGGGGCGCAACTCGGGAGGCAACACAGGCAACACTTCCATCACCATCCAGTCAGGTTTGATGCCCGACTGCATGAACGCTTCCAACACCTTCAAGCGTTTTGCGTATTTCTTGATTTTAGTTTCAGAACTGGTGGCTTCCAATTCGGCACGAATCTTTTCAACTTCAGAAGGCACGTCCAACGCACGCAACAAGGCGCGCACACCTTCCGCGCCCATCAGTGCAGTGAACTCGTCACCGTACTCTTCAACTTTGGCGATGTAGTCATCTTCCGACAACAGCTGGCCGCGATTAAGCGGTGTCATACCAGGTTCAGTGACTACGTAACCTTCAAAATACAACACGCGTTCGATGTCACGCAATGTCATGTCCAACACCATACCCAAGCGAGATGGCAGCGACTTCAAGAACCAAATGTGCGCGACGGGAGAGGCCAGTTCGATGTGACCCATGCGCTCACGACGCACTTTGGACAGCGTGACTTCAACGCCGCACTTCTCGCAAATCACGCCGCGATGTTTAAGACGTTTATACTTACCGCACAAGCATTCGTAGTCTTTCACTGGGCCGAAGATTTTGGCGCAGAACAGACCATCGCGCTCTGGCTTAAAGGTACGGTAGTTGATGGTCTCTGGCTTCTTCACTTCGCCATAAGACCATGAACGAATTTTTTCAGGCGAGGCCAAGCCGACCTTGATTGCGTCGAACTCTTCTTTATGGGTGACTTGCTTGAACAAATCTAAAATTGATTTCATCTAATAGCTCCTTGTTTAGCGTGTGTGCGCAGCCGTCTTAATTGCGTTCCAGATCAATGTCGATACCCAGAGAACGGATTTCCTTGGTCAACACATTGAACGATTCAGGCATGCCTGCTTCAATCTTGTGTTCGCCCTTAACAATGTTCTCGTAAACCTTGGTACGACCATTCACGTCGTCTGACTTCACCGTCAGCATTTCTTGCAAGATGTACGCCGCGCCATACGCTTCCAACGCCCACACTTCCATCTCACCAAAACGCTGACCACCGAACTGTGCTTTACCGCCCAATGGTTGCTGCGTCACCAAGCTGTATGGGCCGGTTGAACGAGCATGCATCTTGTCATCCACCAAGTGATGCAGTTTCAACACGTGCATGTAGCCCACGGTCACCTTACGATCAAAGGCATCGCCAGTGCGCCCGTCATACAACTGGATCTGACCCGAAGTGGGCAGATCCGCCAATTCCAACAACTCCTTGATTTCTTCTTCGCTTGCGCCGTCGAAAACTGGGGTTGCGAAAGGCACACCTGCACGCAGGTTGCGGCTCATCTCAATCACTTCTTCATCTGTGAAGGTCGCAATTTCTTCGGCTTGCTCGCCCTTGTAGATTTTGCCTAAAAACTTACGCACATCCGCGATCTTGGCTTGCTGTTCCAGCATCGTGGCAATTTTCTTGCCCAAGCCTTTGGCTGCCCAGCCCAGATGCACTTCAAGAACCTGACCAATGTTCATCCGTGAAGGAACGCCCAATGGGTTCAATACAATATCCACGGTTGAGCCATCCGCCATGTGTGGCATGTCTTCCACAGGAACAATGCGTGAAACCACACCCTTGTTACCGTGACGACCCGCCATCTTGTCACCGGGTTGCAAGCGACGTTTAACCGCCACATACACTTTGACCATCTTCTGCACACCGGCTTGTAGCTCGTCGCCTTGCGTTAGTTTCTTTTTCTTCAGTTCAAATGCAGCGTCAAACTCGACACGTTTCTGCGCCAAGCCATCTTTGATTTGCTCCATTTGCAAAGCAACATCATCGTCCGCAACGCGAATGTCAAACCATTGATGATGCTCGACGCTGGTGAGGTATTCCTTGTTCAACTTGGTGCCCTTGGCCAGTTTCTTAGGACCGCCGTTCGCCACCTTGTTGTGCAACATCTTTTCCAAACGAGAGAACGCGTCTGCTTCAACAATCCGCATCTGGTCAGCCAAGTCTTTCTTGTAGCGAGCCAATTCGTCGTCAATAATTTGTTGAGCGCGTTTGTCACGTTGCAAACCTTCGCGAGTGAACACTTGCACGTCGATAACCGTACCCGAGATCCCAGCCTTCACGCGCAATGAAGTGTCCTTCACGTCGGAAGCCTTCTCGCCGAAAATAGCGCGCAACAACTTCTCTTCTGGCGTCAGTTGTGTCTCGCCCTTTGGCGTAACTTTACCCACCAGCACATCGCCCAAACCGACTTCTGCACCGATGTGCACAATACCGCACTCGTCTAGACGCGCCATTTGACCTTCCGACAAATTAGGGATGTCGCGTGTGATTTCTTCCGTGCCCAGCTTGGTGTCACGTGCCATCACGGTCAGCTCTTCGATGTGAATCGAAGTAAAGCGGTCTTCTGCAACCACTCGTTCGGAGATCATGATCGAGTCTTCGAAGTTATAACCATTCCACGGCATAAACGCGATCATCATGTTCTGACCTAGCGCCAATTCGCCCATGTCAGTCGATGCGCCGTCAGCCACTACGTCACCGCGCGCAATCACGTCGCCAATACGCACCAGCGGACGTTGGTTGATATTGGTGTTCTGGTTAGAACGGGTGTACTTGGTCAAGTTGTAGATGTCCACCCCCACTTCACCGGCCACGGTTTCGTCGTCGTTCACACGCACCACGATACGAGCGGAGTCCACGTAATCGACACGTCCACCGCGCCATGCTTGTACGGCCGTACCCGAGTCGACCGCAACAGTACGCTCGATGCCAGTACCCACTAGCGGCTTTTCAGCACGCAAAACGGGGACGGCTTGGCGTGACATGTTGGCTCCCATCAACGCACGGTTCGCGTCATCGTGTTCCAAGAATGGGATCAGCGAAGCCGCAACAGACACGACTTGCGCAGGTGCAACGTCCATGTACTCGATGTTTTCAGGTTCAGCCAATACGAATTCGTTGTGCTGACGAGCAGTCACGATGTCGTTAGTAAAGTGGCCCTTCTTGTCCAATTCAGCGTTCGCTTGAGCGATGGTGAAGTTGCCTTCTTCGATCGCAGAGAGGTAGCTCACGTCGTCCGTTGCACGGCTATTGGAAACCTTGCGATACGGTGTCTCGATAAAACCATACTCATTGGTGCGTGCATACAGCGCCAAGGAGTTGATCAGACCGATGTTCGGACCTTCTGGTGTTTCGATAGGGCAAACACGACCGTAGTGGGTTGGATGCACGTCACGCACTTCGAAGCCTGCGCGTTCGCGAGTCAGACCACCAGGGCCCAGTGCGGAGATACGACGCTTGTGTGTCACTTCGGCCAACGGGTTAGTTTGGTCCATGAACTGCGACAATTGCGAAGAACCGAAGAACTCTTTCACCGCAGCCGAGATCGGTTTCGCGTTAATCAAATCGTGCGGCATCAAATTGTCCGCTTCGGCTTGGCCTAGACGTTCTTTCACAGCACGTTCTACACGTGCCAGACCCACACGGAATTGATTCTCTGCCAGCTCGCCCACGGCGCGCACACGACGGTTACCCAAGTGGTCGATGTCGTCGATCTCACCGCGACCATTGCGCAACTCAACCAAAATTTTCACCACTTCAACGATGTCTTCATAAGACAACGTCACTGCGCCTGTAAGCTCTTCACGACCCACGCGACGATTGAACTTCATACGCCCCACGCTAGACAGGTCATAGCGTTCGTCGTTAAAGAACAGACCGCCGAACAAGGCTTCTACTGCATCTTCGGTAGGGGGTTCGCCAGGACGCATCATGCGATAAATAGCGACACGGGCAGTCCATTGATCAGTTGTCTCATCAGTCCGCAAAGTTTGTGAAATAAACGCGCCCTGATCCAATTCGTTGGTGTACAAGGTGTTAATTTTGCTGATACCTGCTGCTTGCAACTTGCTTAAGATCGCTTCAGTAATCTCATCATTGGCGTTGGCGATAATTTCGCCGCTGTCTGTGTCAACAATGTTAGTAGACAACACGCGGCCCATCAAGAAATCTTCAGTAACCGTCAACTTGTCCAGACCCGCTTCTTGCATCTCGCGAATGTGACGCACGGTAATGCGCTTATCTTTTGCAACAATGAGTTTGCCCTTGGCCTCGATGTCGAAACGTGCAATTTCACCACGCAGGCGCTCTGCTACAACTTCAAACTGGATGCCCTTCTTACCAAAATGGAAGGTGTCATTCACGAAGAACATAGCCAAAATTTGCTCGGGTGTGTACCCCAAAGACTTCAGCAAAATTGTGACGGGCAACTTGCGGCGACGGTCAATACGGAAATAGACGTAATCTTTCGCGTCAAATTCAAAGTCCAACCATGAACCACGGTAAGGAATCACGCGCGCAGAGAACAACAGTTTGCCCGATGCATGGGTTTTACCGCGATCATGCTCGAAGAACACACCAGGCGAACGATGTAACTGGGAAACGATCACGCGTTCTGTACCATTGATAACGAACGAACCCGTGTTAGTCATCAAGGGGATTTCGCCCATATAGACTTCTTGTTCTTTCACTTCTTTGACGGTGGGTTTGGACGCTTCTTTGTCCAAAATTGTTAGGCGCACACGCGCACGCAATGGCGAGGCGTAAGTCAGTCCACGTTGCTGGCACTCACGCACATCGAATGCGGGCATACCTAATTGGTAGTTAACGAACTCTAAGCGCGCAAATTTATTATGACTTTCGATTGGAAAAATCGAATTAAACGCGGCTTGCAAACCCTCATTCTTACGCTGCTCTGGGGCAGCCCAAGCTTGCAGGAAGGCGGTGTACGATTCCAACTGAGTAGATAACAAGAAGGGTACGGGTAGGGCACCTTTGCGTTTTGCAAAACTCTTGCGAATACGTTTTTTCTCGGTGAAAGAATAGCTCATAAGATCTCCACGACAGTTGGCAAACAAAATGTTGAAGCAGGCTTTTCCTCAATAGTCCAAGCCCTTACTAAAAGACAACGAAAAGTGCACGCTTTCACACTCACTTATCGTTGATTTCTAGCCACACAACGATACAAACATGTTTCTTTTTCTAGAAGCGGCAAAAGGCTGACGGGTGTCCGTCAGCCTTTCACACAACACAGTGCTTACTTAACTTCAGCAGTTGCGCCAGCTTCGATCAGCTGCTTAGCGATTGCATCAGCATCAGCCTTGCTTACGCCTTCTTTAACGTTCTTAGGTGCGCCGTCTACCAAGTCTTTAGCTTCTTTCAAGCCCAGACCAGTGATCGCACGAACCACCTTAATTACGTTAACTTTAGCGTCGCCAGCAGATTTCAGAACAACGGTGAATTCTGTTTGTTCAGCAGCGGCAGCAGCGCCGCCAGCAGCGCCGCCAGCAGCAGGTGCGGACATTGCAGCAGCAGAAACACCGAATTTTTCTTCGATCGCTTTTACCAGTTCGTTCAATTCCAATACGGACATGCTGTCCAATGATGTCAAAAATGCGTCTTTATCAAATGCCATTTTGTATTTTCCTGAATTTAAGAGTTTGTGAAATTAAGCGGCGGTCGCAGCAGCTTGCTTCTCAGACACAGCAGCGAGAACGCGTGCCAAGCCAGAAAC
Source organism: Sideroxydans sp. (assembly GCA_036171075.1). GTDB lineage: Bacteria > Pseudomonadota > Gammaproteobacteria > Burkholderiales > Gallionellaceae > Sideroxyarcus. The sequence continues at coordinate 13,238 of JAVHQJ010000109.1, forward strand.
AGGCGATTGCAACAGACCACACAATTGCGCCAGCAGCACTTCTTTGGAAGGTACAGTAGCCAGTGCCGAAACACCCGCCACATCCAAAACCTTACCGTTGTAAGCACCTGCTTTAATGACTAGCTTATCGTTCGTTTTGGCAAAGTCGTATACAACTTTAGCCGCAGCGACAGCATCAACGCTGATCCCGTACACCAAGGGACCCACCATTTTATCTGCCAACGCTTCGAACGCAGTACCCTGCACAGCACGACGCGCCAGCGTGTTTTTCAACACGCGAACATAGACACCTGAATTACGTGCATTCGCACGCAATTTGGTGATGTCAGCAACGGCGATGCCGCGATACTCAGCCAATACGATGGTCTGAGCCTGTGCGACTTGCGCACTGACTTCAGCAACGACCGCTTGCTTTTCTTGCAGATTTAGACCCAAAGTCTTTCTCCATTTTGATTAAGAAATATCTAACCGAAGTTGGACATTCCAATTAACGACCGCGTCCTCAAGACAGGAAAATGATTCAACCTGCTCACGGGCACACCATCTACGTGGGGTTTAGGATTCAGGATTCAGGATTCAGGATTAAGACACCCCCAAAAACCGACATCCCGCATCCCGCAATTAAACTACCAGCCCCTGAATCCTGCTTCCAGAATCCCGATGCCGACAGCCCCTACGGTCTTTGATAATCTGCCAATCCCGCCAGCAGTCAAAGAACAAATGGCGACGAAGAAAATCTTCGCCGCCAAATTCAAAACATTAAGCAGCCAAGCTAGCCTGTTCAACGCGAATACCAACACCCATGGTGCTAGAAATCGCCACCTTCTTCAGGTACACACCTTTGGAAGATGCTGGTTTAGCCTTGTTCAATGCATCAATCAAAGCCAGCAAGTTTTCGCGCAATGCTTCTGGCGCAAAAGAGGCACGACCGATGGTGCATTGAATGATGCCGTTTTTGTCGGTACGGTATTGCACTTGACCCGCTTTAGCGTTCTTTACCGCGCCTGCCACATCAGCAGTCACTGTGCCGACCTTGGGGTTAGGCATCAAACCACGTGGACCGAGAATTTGACCCAATTGACCGACGATACGCATCGCATCAGGAGCCGCAATCACCACATCGAAGTCCATCTTGCCGGCTTTGATGGTTTCGGCCAAATCGTCGAAACCAACGATGTCTGCACCCGCCGCCTTCGCTTCTTCAGCTTTAGCACCTTGCGCAAATACGGCAACGCGCATGGTCTTGCCTGTACCCTTTGGCAACACAACTGCGCCACGCACTAGTTGGTCGGATTTCTTTGCATCAATGCCCAAATTAACTGCCACGTCGATAGATTCATCGAACTTTGCTTTTGCAGTTTCTTTAACCAGCTTCAACGCTTCATCCAGTGCATACAATTTATTACGATCAACCTTGGCAACCAGTGCCTTGTAACGTTTAGACATTGCCATGTTATTTAACCCCTTCAACTGTGATGCCCATGCTACGTGCGCTACCCGCGATGGTGCGTACAGCCGCGTCCAAATCAGCCGCAGTCAAATCGGGCTGTTTTGTTTTTGCGATGTCTTCCGCTTGTTTACGTGTCAGCTTGCCAACTTTGTCGGTATGGGGTGTCTTGCTACCCTTTTGCACGCCAGCAGCCTTCTTAATCAGAATGGTTGCAGGAGGAGTCTTCATCACGAAGGTGAAGCTCTTGTCCGCGAATGCGGTAATCACCACCGGGATGGGCAGACCGGGCTCTACGCCTTGAGTCTGGGCGTTGAACGCCTTGCAGAATTCCATGATGTTCAAGCCGCGTTGACCCAGTGCTGGGCCGATAGGAGGACTCGGATTTGCTTTGCCCGCAGGCACTTGCAGCTTGATAAAGCCGATAATTTTCTTTGCCACGTTACTACTCCTTGTTGTGGGTTAAACGCCTATCGCAACTACCCCGACAAGCTCCCCGTTACTTAATGCCGGAAAATCCGGCGCTCAACATCAGGCTTTTTCGACTTGCCCGAAATTTAGTTCTACGGGTGTGGATCGACCAAAGATGGTGACCGACACACGCAGCTTGCTCTTGTCGTAGTTGACGTCTTCCACCATACCGTTGAAATCGGTAAATGGACCTTCCTTGACGCGCACCGCCTCGCCCACTTCGAACAATACTTTTGGACGCGGCTTCTCAACACCCGCTTGCATCTGCGACATGATGGTGTCGACTTCTTTTTGACTAATTGGCGAAGGCTTCATTGCAGAGCCGCCGAGAAAGCCAGTGACCTTGGGTGTATTCTTCACCAAGTGCCAAGTCTCGTCTGTCATTTCCATTTCAACCAGCATGTAACCCGGGAAAAATTTGCGCTCACTGATAGTCTTTTGACCCGACTTCAGCTCTACGACTTCTTCAACGGGAACCAGAATTTGGCCGAATAGATCTTGCATTCCATTGCGCTCAACGCGCTCCGTCAATGCGCGCTGCACGCTCTTCTCGAACTGGGAGTACGTATGTACCACATACCAACGTTTAGCCATTAGTTAGTCCGCCCCATCAATAAATTTACCAACCCCATCAAACTTGCGTCTACTGCCCACAAGAACAGCGACATCACAACCGCAAACAGAATGACGACCCCCGTTGTTTGTACAGTTTCTCTGCGTGTTGGCCACACCACACGCTTAGATTCGGCAACTGAATCTTTGGCAAAGCCAAAGAATTGCTTACCCGATGCAGTCATCCAGAACACACCCGCTGCTGCTGCCACACCCAGCATGACAACCAACACTCGCACAACTGCCGCACTCTCGCCCAATGCGTAATAGCCCACCACTCCCGCTACGATGAGCAGAAAGGCAAGCAATAATTTAATCTTGTCAGCCATGGTCGTCCGTTCTACTTATTAACTGGCAGGCCAGGAGGGTTTCGAACCCCCAACCCTCGGTTTTGGAGACCGATACTC
>JAVHQJ010000110.1:0-3496 GCA_036171075.1 Sideroxydans sp.
CATCTATGACACAGTATGACTAGCCGTTAAGCACTTTAAGCTGTGACTGCGCCATTTTTATCTGCTCCTCGCAATGCTTCAAACAAAGTGGCTGTAGCGCGTGACGGAAGCATTCCAAGATGACTTCAAATTCATCGGCCACTTCTTCTGCCAGTGCGACATCATTCGTCAATTGCGCCAACACATTTTGCGCGGTCGCCTTGTTCACGCGACAGATGACGGCCAAATGGATAGGCAACTGCTGCTCCATACTGACCGTCCAGGCCAATTCATAGGAGTTGATCGCTTCTTTGATCCGCGCGGGATTTTCTTCCGACTCGCCGAGGTGATGCAAAACAATCGCCCGATTGTTATGGGTGGCAGTCAGCTCCAAAGCGTAATTGTCCGCGTCGAGGGCGGCTAGGGCATTCTTGTAGGCGACGACGGACTTCTGGAACTGGCGGTTGCCTTTGAGCAGTTTGCCGAAGGTGTGCAAGGTGGCACCTAGTTGATGCAGGGTAAGCATCCAGTCTTGTGGTGACGCTTCCTGCGTCCAAACCAGCAAGGCATTGGTGTAAGCATCTACGGCGATCTTCAACGACTTGGTGTCATTCAGCAAGCGACCCAGCGCATGGCTGGCCGTGCCCAAGTCATATTGAGTTGCCGCCCACTCCAAGGGTGAATTTTCCTGTCTGTACTCTTCTAATGCATTGCCAAAGCACTGGATGGCCTGCTCGAACAATTTCGCATCTCTGCGCTGCTGTCCCAGTGCCGCTAGGATGTTCCCGAGATCGTTCTGTGTCGCCGCCCATGTGAGCGGTTGTTGGTCGTGGCGAACATGGGGAGTAGAGGTGTCTGTCAGCGAAGCCTCAAGCGCTTCGCGTAGGCTCTCAAAAATCCGAGCGCTGAAACGGTGCTGTTCATAATTTCCCCGTGTGTAACGGAAGTTATCCGCTACTGCCACTTGGGTATCTGGAGTAGCCGCTGCGGCCAATTCTGCGCTCAACAAGCCAATGGAATTCGCTATGGCACGTTCCAGCGCCTTGTTAGGCGGGTAAATGAGGTAGGTGGTGGAGAAGTTCATTTTGCTCGGTCGAGTATTTCATTCAGGTCAGGATCGGCGCCAACCGCTCCGCCTAGGTCAATCTCTTCTTCGGTCGCATCACGAATCGTTAAGACTTCCAGCATGAAGGTGACCTCTCTTCCGCATAGTGGGTTATTGCCATCGATGGTCAATGTCTGGTCGTCGAAGCGGGTGACGATGAAGTCTCTGGGCTCCCCCTTGTCATTTTCCATGGTGATGGTCATACCGATTTCTCGGTATTCTTGAGGGACGTTCTCGATGCGATCAGTGAACACCAGTGATTCATCTCTTTCGCCGTACAACTTTGAGGTGTCCACTGGCACTTCGATGACATCGCCGACCTTTTTACCGTACAGTTCTTTGGTTACGTCTTCCGACAGCACATCATTCACACCGTGAACATAGCCCAGCGGATAGTCCACTGTGACCAGTACGTCGCCGGTTTTGTTGTCGAGGACTTTGTAATTTAATTCAACGAATTTTTCGTCTGCAATCGTATCTGACATGACTAGCGCGCCCTGAATAAATATAGTTTGTTAGAACAGCGTAGCGCCGAAGATTCTTACCTTGTCTTTTTCATAGCCCAGCACCAATCTGCCCAGCCATTCACTTTGATTCTTTTTGTTGATCACTTTGTACAGCACGGTGACATATTCTCCGCGACGTATCATGCCTAGGTAGGAATAATCATCTGATAGGTTTTTGGCAAGGTCGCTTCTTGCAAATTGCTTACCCATTTCAACTTCATTCGCGCCCGCTATGAAAGAGCTCGAAAAGTTGCGCGTAAAAGCGCCGTAGTTCCCCTCGTTCGAGTATTTGATTAAATCGGCCCACATGGGGTTGGCCAACGCCAAGATTTCTTCATCAGTTTTTTCTAGAATGTTCATGGGTTTCTTACCTAGACAGTGTTGCAAAAAATACGATCTATCGCGATGTTGGGGTATTCGCAGGATAGACAAAAAGAGAACCAACAAAAAAATATGCGGGTTCTCTTTTGATTAAAGCACAGGTTGTCGCAGCGATAAAATATTTGCAGGCCTGATGTTGCAAATGGGCAAATCAAGCTCGCTTTTACTTAATGCGCCTCTGCGGGTTTCTTTTCCACATCGCCCACCAAATGGTAGAGCGGTGCTTTTTCCATGGTGTACTCACCCGTTTTGGGATCACGACGTGAAACGGTCAGCACGTGCCAGTTCTGGTCGTCCAGCTTCATGACATCACCCCGGTAGTAGTAACCTGGCCAGCGTGTTTCCTTGCGGAATAGCGTATGTTGGAACACGCTTTCGGAAGTGAGGAAGCGATGCTTTAGTTCCCATGCGCGCAGCAGTTCATGGATATCCGACGCAGCAACCTTTTCCAGATCTTCTCCCAGTGTTGCCATTTTCTTTAGGCCGATGTTCAGAAGTTTGTCGTTGGTCATATAGTTCACACCAAAACCACCGCAGTATTCATCCATCATCTTCTGCAAACGATCAAGCCCCTGTCTTGGATTGATGAAGTTGGGATTGACGCTGCCGCCAACCACTTCATTTTTGTACACGCTGTAAGTTTCCAAGGGTTTGTAGATTTGCTCGCGGCGACGCGCGATCTGGGCATCAGAGACACGGATGCCTTCCGCCTTGCCATCGTCGATATATTTGCAGGCAGCCTTGGCTGCCAGACGACCTTCGGTGAACGATCCTGACGAGAAGGCGTGCGGTGTACCGCCCACCGCATCACCCGCTCCGAACAGACCGTCGATGGTTGTCATGCGGTTGTAGCCCCAGAAGTATTCGGGCGGAGAAACGTCTTCTGGGCCAGAGCACCAAGCGCCGCAACCCGTTGCATGTGAACCCATGACATACGGCTCGGAGGTGGTCAGTTCGGGGTTCTCATACTTGGGGTCAACGTCAGTGGCTGCCCAAAGTACCGCCTGCCCCACGGTCATGCCGAGGAAGTTGTGCCAACCGATCTCTTCTAGATGAGGGTCTTGGAAGGCTTCCATGGTGACCATGTGAATCGGGCCGCGACCGGCATTCACCTCGGAGATGATTGCGTGGTTACGCAGACAAGTTGGAATGGGGCGATGAGTGCGGTGTGAGGCTTCAGGATCCAAGTATTCTTTGCCGACCATTTTCTGTAGCTCTGGGAACCACTTGGATTCGTACTCTTCACCATAGCCATTCTGGGTATAGGTCTTGAGGTGCAGGAAGTAGGCGCCGACAGGGCCGTAGCCATCCTTGAATCGAGCCAGAACGATGCGGTTTTCCATCTGCGTCATCTTGGCGCCGGCTTCGATCATCAGACCGTAAGCGGAACCGGAAGACCACGGCGCGTACCAGACACGCCCCGCGCCTTCGCCGACGGAACGTGGCTTGAAGATGTTGGAAGCGCCACCAGCACCGCAGATAACCGCCTTGGCTTTGAATACGTGGTAGTTGCCCGTGCGCACAT
>JAVHQJ010000111.1:0-3482 GCA_036171075.1 Sideroxydans sp.
TTGCACCCCTTGTGGGTGTATCGAACCATGGCTTTCGGACTTAATCAGACCTTCCCTAAAGGATTGAGTCTTATCATTTGACTCAAGAACGAACGTTCTCTACAGTATGGAAATTATCCTTGCATCAGGAGTTCTACGATGACGATTCAACCTGTTTTGTTTGAGAATCATGAGATTCGTCGTGTGTATGACGAGCCTAGTGAGACTTGGTATTTTTCGGTCATCGACATTGTGCAGGTGTTGACCCAATCATCTGAATATCAAACCGCCAGAAAATACTGGAAGGTGTTGAAAGGACGTTTAGATAAGGAAGGTAGTCAACTGGTAACAAATTGTTACCAGTTGAAAATGACAGCAGAGGATGGCAAGCAGAGGCTTACCGATGCGGCCACCGCCGAGACCTTGCTACGTTTGGTGCAGTCTGTGCCTAGTCCGAAAGCTGAACCCATCAAGCTGTGGTTGGCGAAGGTGGGGTATGAGCGGATGCAGGAATTGGCAGACCCTGCACGATCGTTAGATCGAGCACGTGACACTTGGCAGAAACATGGGCGCAGTGAGAAGTGGATTCAGCAGCGCATGACAGGGCAAGAGACGCGCAACAAACTCACAGATTATTGGCGCGAACACGACATCAAGGCGGGCGAGGAATATGCCATTCTCACCAATATCATTCATCAGGAATGGGCCGATGTGGATGTTAAGCAGCATAAAGATATGAAAGGTTTGCAGACACAAAATCTACGTGACCACATGAGCGAAGCGGAGTTGATTTTTACTGCATTGGCGGAATTATCAACTCGTCAGATTGCCGAAAGTGTCGTTGCCACAGGGATGGCAGAAAATGAATCAGCAGCAAAAACCGGCGGCGGAATCGCTAAAAAAGCACGCTTGGAATTAGAAAGTAAAACAGGCAAAAAAGTGGTGAGCGGCGAGAATTATCTGCCGCCAATCGTACATAAAAAAATCACACGAACATAAAGACACTTTCAGTACATGAAAACTATCACCTTCCCAGACAGCCCCTATCTTCTTCACCTGCCGTTCGATCCGGCGGGCGATCAGCCTACGGCTATCGCGCAACTGGTTGAGGGGATCAATGATGGGCTTGCCTATCAAACTTTGCTGGGTGTGACGGGCTCGGGTAAGACGTTCACCATGGCGAATGTGATCGCACGTACCGGCCGCCCCGCGATTGTGATGGCACCCAACAAGACGCTGGCGGCGCAGTTGTATTCCGAGATGCGCGAGTTTTTTCCCGAGAATGCGGTGGAGTATTTCGTCTCCTACTACGATTACTACCAACCCGAAGCTTACGTGCCGTCGCGCGATGTGTACATCGAGAAAGATTCCAGCATCAACGAGCAGATTGAGCAGATGCGCTTGTCCGCCACCAAATCCATGCTGGAGCGGCAGGATTGCATCATTGTCGCCACCGTGTCGGCCATCTACGGTATCGGCGACCCGGTGGATTATCACGGCATGATTTTGCACCTGCGCCAGAACGAGAAGATGGCGCAACGCGACATCATTCAGCGTCTGGTGGCGATGCAGTACGAGCGTAACGATGTGGACTTCGCGCGCGGCAACTTCCGTGTGCGTGGTGATGTGATTGATATTTTCCCCGCAGAAAGCAGCGAGAACGCGGTGCGCGTTACTTTGTTTGATGACGAGGTGGAGTCCATCGCATTGTTTGATCCGCTCACGGGGCATATTCAAACGCGAGTGGTGCGCTATACCGTTTATCCCTCCAGCCATTATGTGACGCCGCGCGAGACGACGTTGGCAGCTATCGAAACTATCAAAGTGGAACTGGCTGAACGCATCGCATTTTTTGTAAAAGAAAATAAATTGGTGGAAGCGCAGCGCATCGAGCAACGCACCCGTCACGACTTGGAAATGCTGGCCGAGATTGGTTTCACCAAGGGCATTGAGAACTATTCGCGTCATTTGTCTGGGCGCGGTGCAGATGAAGCGCCGCCGACTTTGATGGATTATTTGCCGAAGAACGCGTTGATGTTTTTGGATGAAAGCCACGTGATGATTCCGCAAGTGGGCGGCATGTACAAAGGCGACCGTGCGCGTAAAGAAAATCTGGTGAACTACGGATTTCGCCTGCCTTCGGCATTGGATAACCGTCCGCTGCGTTTTGAAGAGTTTGAAAAAATCATGCGCCAGAGCATCTTTGTTTCAGCCACCCCATCGGTGTACGAAGCCGAACATCAGGGGCAGGTGGTGGAACAATTGGTGCGACCAACTGGCTTGATTGACCCGATGATTGAGGTGCGTCCTGCGACCCATCAGGTGGATGACTTGATGAGCGAAGCCAACGCGCGTATTGCGCAAGGTGAACGTGTGTTGGTCACTACGCTGACTAAACGTATGGCGGAAGACTTGACCGAATACTTCACGGAACACGGTCTCAAGGTGCGTTATCTGCACTCGGATATTGAAACAGTCGAACGTGTCGAAATTATTCGTGATTTGCGTTTAGGCATGTTCGACGTGTTGGTCGGCATTAACTTGTTGCGTGAAGGATTAGATATTCCAGAAGTGTCACTGGTGGCGATTTTGGATGCAGATAAGGAAGGCTTCCTGCGGTCTGAACGTTCACTCATCCAGACCATTGGTCGTGCCGCACGCCACTTGCACGGCACTGCGATTTTGTACGCCGATCGCATCACCAACTCTATGCGCAAAGCCATCGACGAAACCGATCGCCGCCGTACCAAACAAATTGCGCACAATGAAGCCAACGGAATTACGCCGCAGTCCGTGGTTAAACGCATCAAAGACATCATTGATGGCGCTTACGATGTGGATGCCGAGCGCAAGTCATTGAAAGCTGCACAGATGGAAGCCAAGTATCTGGCGATGAGCGCGAAAGATGTGTCGAAAGAAATCACGCGCTTGGAAAAAGAGATGCTGCAAGCCGCTAAAAATCTAGAGTTCGAAAAAGCCGCGCAAGTGCGTGACCAGTTGAAGAAATTGCGCGAGAGCGTGTTTATTTCACCTTTGTAGATCGGGTTTCAATCCAACAAAATTTTGAGCGTTCAATGACAATAAAAGTGCTATTCGTTTGCATGGGCAGTATCTGAAACCCTTGCAGCAGTGAGGCACTCCAAAACTCCTCCAAAATGCTGAAGATACTTACCACCAACTTTGAACAACTCCAACATCGCATAATCGGATTTATTACACCGGTTTCTGCTTCATCGTGACCGCCATCCGAGGAGATAATAATGGGCATTAGGCCGTTTCAATCGAAAGATGAAATTGAGCGTTTATGGGATTTTATAGACAAACTTTCTAGGCGCTCTTGGGAGCGTCAAGGACTTACGTTAGATCAGCAACACGCCATAAATGACGCAGCAGCCAAGTTTTACCATGCAGTATCAAATTCATGCTCGTCTCTTCCAGACGGGATAGCTTGTTGAATTGCGTTTAAATCTGACCCACCAATTGCATTGAATTTTGACCCATCC
>JAVHQJ010000112.1:0-3449 GCA_036171075.1 Sideroxydans sp.
AGCCGTTGATTTTAGTTTTGAACCACCGCCACCATAAAAATTAGTTTCAATAAAGTACAAGCGGCCTTCTATATTGACCACGAAATCTATTCGTCTATTGGTTTTATCTACATCAACATCAATACCCCATTCGGCTTTAATTCTAGCTTTTGTAGCCTGCTCCATGAAAATGCCGCTATGTTTTGCGGCTGCATTTGCGATGAACGGCTCGACGATATTTTCCATCATCGTTCCAGTTCTGTTTTTCCTGGCATTAGAATCCAAGCCAACCTCAACACCCATCGCGTAACTTAGGAAAGACCGGATTTTTCTATTGGCTACAAGTTCGCCAATCCCGCATTGCATAAACCATTCCGCCAACTTTTCAGTTTTATCAGTTGTAACTTGTTGTGTGGAAAAATCATAATTTAGATAAATAAAATTCTGAGCATCAATCAGAACATCAACTGACGTTTCTCTGATTGCCAGCAATACCGGAAGTACTTTAATGACATTGGGATATGTGGCGAGTAACTTTACCAGTTCACCTTTAACGTCTGTTTCACCAATCAAGCAATCTAAAAGACACAGCTCTTTTTCATAAGATTTTATGTTTTTGAGAATTTTTGTCCAATTTACAAAATAGTCCCATTTTGTAATTTTGTTTTTCATGGTTTTGACAAGATTCATAAAATACGCATCATCAGTCATGCCATTCAAAATAAGGCTTCTATCCATTATGAAATCCTCGGTAAAATGGGTTCGTATGGGGTTCTATGTGAGGCGTTTAACAGCTAGAGAAATAAAATCCGGTTCAGATTCAATGCCACAAAATCGTCTTTTTAGTTCAAGAGCAGCAACCCCTGTAGTTCCGCTCCCAGAAAATGGGTCTAAAACAAAATCGCCTTCGTTCGTGCTGGCTTCGATACATCTCCTCAATAACTCAATGGGCTTCTGGGTTGGGTGCTTGCCAAATATCTTTTCGCTGGCTGCGGGTGGCTTAATGCGCCAAACAGACTTCATTTGTTTACCGCCGTTTTCAGCTTTCATTTGAGCATAGTTGAAACAATGTTTCGAGGTCATAGATTTCGCAGCCCATAAAACCGTTTCTGTTGCATGGGTGAAATAACGACAGGCTAAGTTTGGCGGCGGATTTGGTTTTTCCCAGATGATGTCATTGAGTATTTTGAAACCTAATTGTTGCATCGCAAACCCAACGGAATAAGTGCTGTGCATTGTTCCTGAAACCCAAATAGTTCCATTTGGTTTTAAGACACGTTGGCAACGCCTAAGCCATTCAAGATTAAATTCATGAGTAATTTCAATCCCTTGCGATTTATCCCAAGCTCCTTTATTTACCGATACCATTTGCCCGTTCTGGCAGGTAATACCTCCATTGGATAGAAAATATGGCGGATCAGCAAAGATCATGTCAAAACAGCCTTGAGGATGCTTTTCGGCGATTGAGTCCAATAATTCTAAGCAGTTTGCTTGATAAAGATACAAACCCCGCTGTTTGTCAGCGATAACACGCAAATTCGGCGAAGTGGGCGTTGCTTCAGCGACACCATCAGGGGAGTCAAAATCAAAGCCGCCCGTGTAAATTTTTTCTTCAGTCGGCGAGAAAGTTGAGGTTTTATTAGCCATAGAAGGCGATCAGTTCGGCGGCTTTATTCCTATTATTTGCATCGCTTGAAATAAAACGCTGGACATCAAAAGATGTAATTTTTGCCTCCGAATATAGTGAACGGGTGAACTCCGTATTGTGGTTGCTAATAACTACCGGGATACCACGAGCGGTGAGCTTTTTAGCGTGGTCTGCCAATGCCTGTTGGTCGGCCATGCTAAATCCCAACTGGGTATAGGCGCTGAAACTTGCGGCAGCGGTTAATGGCACGTAAGGAGGGTCGCAGTAGATTATTGAACCATCATCGGCTTTGTCCATAGTGGCCTTGAAGTCTGCTATCTCAAAAATTGCTCGCTTACTCTTTTTTTGAAAGTTGCGTATCGCTTCCGTAGGAAAAGTGGGTTGCTTGTATCTCCCAAAAGGAACATTGAATTTTCCTTTTGAGTTGTACCGACACAGCCCGTTAAAGCAATGCCTGTTCAAGTAAATGAAAAGTGCTGATTTCCTGACTGGTTCAACGCACTCATTGAATTCGTTCCGTAGTTCGTAGAATACGGTTTCTGCGTTGTTCTCGGGTGTGAATAGGGTGGAGGCATAGTCTATGAAATCGTCCCCATGTGATTGAATCTGCTTGAAGAGATTTATTAGATCTGCATTGGTATCGGCGATCAAATATTCCTCGAAATCGGTGTTGAGGAAAACTGCCCCCGATCCGGCAAACGGCTCGATTAAGCGGTTACCCTTGGGTAAGGTATCCAAAATGCGATCCATGATTCGATACTTGCTTCCGGCCCACTTTAAAAAAGGTTTCATTTAGTCACACTCGTTTTTTGCTGCATTGTTGCGATCATAATCAATGGGTTTCATGCGGTTCAGGTCAAGGGTGGACATTTTAGTGGATTTAATGCCTCTAGGTTTTGCCTATTCTTGAGAGCGTGTGCAACAAAAATGCAATTTGTTGAGCAGCTAGTTTGCAGAATACAAAATATATATTATATAAATATATTTTTATTAGATATAAATATATCTAATCACGATATATTTAATGACATTTCTGTAAAAGCGTGGTCAAATGCAGGTCAATTGAATCTGGCAAAGGTTTTTAGTGGAACTTAAAGAATTGATTCGTGGCGCACATTCCCTGGTCGAAGCAAGAGAGAAGAAACGCGTAACACAAGAAGATATGGCTAAACGTGTCGGTGTTGGTTATCGCACATATCTGGAATATCAGCGAGGAACGAACGCACCGCTTGCAATGAAAGCATTGTTGAATCTTCTGTCCATGCTGGATGATCAGGAAATAGTGCGTCTTGTTCGTGAATGGAACGATAAGGAGGAAAAATAAAATGGGTATCAATAGTACTGGCAATATTCTGACGCTGATTGCGCAAAAGTATCTTGGCATCGAAATTTTGAAAACGCGCAATAGCGACCAATTGGACTTTCACGATATAAGCGTAGGCGCTATCGAATCAGCTTTGCGTGCCGCATTTATGGCCGGATACGAAGTTGGCACTCAAGCGCCGTTGGGTAGTGTGCCTGAAATTGTTTCACCTACAGGAGAGCAAAAAATGGATATTTTTAAGTGGGATATTGATGCTCGGCATGAAAAATTTATTTCTTGGGTGAAAAGCGCTCTTCCAGAAAACGAAAGATTGAATGCGTTCGAACTTGTTGCCCAAACGGGTGAATACCCTGAAAAGTTTGTCAGCGGGCAATAAATTAGACATCTTTCATAGCCTGTTAATTCTGTAACTAATTGATTAAATTAAGTAATTTCAGACTGACTCCAGCTCGATTCTGAATTTTTTGCCCAGTACGGAGGCTGCACTGGACAGGGTGG
>JAVHQJ010000113.1:0-3446 GCA_036171075.1 Sideroxydans sp.
CTGATTATTAGCATTTTCTTATATACATGCCGCTCCAAAAGCGTGAAACTTCAGTCACTTAAAGCAACGCCAGATTAATCTTGGTCAGCTCCGCCTCATCCAGCGTCCCCGCAGCCGCCTTCAAGCGTAACTGACTCAACAGGTAGTTGTATTCAGCCTGATACAGGTCACGGCGGGTCGAATAAAGCTGTTGCTGCGCATTCAACACATCCAGATTAGTACGCACGCCGACCTCTTGTCCCAGCTTGCTGGCTTCCAGCAGACTTTCGCTGGAGGTGAGCGCCTGCTGCAAAGCTTGGACTTGCGCGATGCCGTTCACCACACCGAGGTAGGCTTGACGTGTCTGCAGGGCTACGCTGCGGCGCGCGTTTTCCAGCTCCTGACTGGCACGTTCACGATTGGCCTCGGCTTCGCGCCATTTGGAACTGGTCGCACCACCCTGGAAGATCGGCAGGTTGAGTTGCACGCCTATGCTCTTACTGGTGCTGTCACTACCCACACCGAAGCCGCCGCCACTAGCCGCACTCTTGGAATAATTCGCCACCAGATCGATAGTGGGGTAATGCCCGCCACGATTGCGCGCCACTTCTTTTTCGGCCAGTTGTGCGCCAGCCTGCGCGATAGCCAGTTGCGGGCTATTCAGTTGCGCATCGTTCACCCATTGCTCCATGTCGGCGGGTTGCGGCGCTTCCAGCTTGAACTGTTTGCCTAGCGGCTGCAGGTCTTTCGGCAGCACATTGATCAGTTGCTGCAATGTGCGGCGTTTGATTTCAAGATTGTTCTGCGCAGCGATCTCCTGAGCGCTGGTCAAATCGTGGCGCGCCTGTGCTTCGTGGGTATCAGTGATGGTGGCAGTGCCCACTTCGAAGTTACGCTTTGCCTGAGCGAGCTGTTCCTTGATGGCGGTCTTTTGCGCCTCGGCCAGGCGCACACTGTCCTGAGCGATCAGCACATCAAAATAGGCCTGTGCGACCCGCAATACCAGATCCTGCTCGGCGATTTTGAATTGCGCTTCACTTTGTGCGACCTGCAACTCAGCCTCTGTATAAGCAATCCAGTTTTGTTGACGGAACAAAGGCTGAACCAGCGTCACACCATAGCCATTGCTGTTATAGCGATGATTACCGGCAGCACCCGGGATCAAAAACGCCCCCCGATACTGCGTCGTCAGATCATTGTATGTGGTGTTCGCAGTGAGATTGACGCTGGGCATCAACAGCGCGCGTCCTTGCGGCAGCTTTTCCTGCCCTGCTTGCTGGGTGGCACGCGCGGCCCCGAACAGCGGATCGTTAGCCTGTGCGGCGTGGAAGGTGTCCAGCAGGTCGATAGCATTGGCAGCCCCTGACATTCCCAGTGCAAACAGAAAAACGCGCGGCATCATTTGCATGCTAAATATCCCCGGCATTGTATTGAGTATCCGATTCACTAGATGACCACCTATTGTGCCGTTTCGACAAACCGGTACATCGCATGACAGGCGATACAATTGTTCATTGCCACGCTCAATTGACTGACGATGCGATCGCTGTCTTTGTTAGCCTCGGCATCAGCAGCGATGTCATCAAATTTACTGCGGGTATCGAAGCCCAGTTTTTTCATTTCCACAGGAAGCTTCCTGAACAACGAGCCTGGTGTCTCTGCTTCCGCGCCCATTCCCGATGCCTTGGCTGATGCCACGACAGCTGCAAAATCCTTTTGGGATGCGGCCTCCAGTATGCCTTGCGAGCTTTGCAACCAGGTACGCATTTCAAGCAACAAGGCATTGCGTTCATCCTTGCTGAGCATGACTGCCTGACGACCATCGTCAGAGGGCTGAACCTCACCTACTGTGAATTTGTACGCGAACAGCGCGACGATGATGGATAAAAAAACAACCAGACTCCAGCTCAATTTGCAGTTTTTCATGATTAATATGTTCCGTTTGAAATTAAATGATTTTTTTAGTTGGCAGACTTGCCATAGAAATGCGCCACAAAGGCAGGGCGAAAGGCCTGGTGACAACTCAGGCAGCCGGACTGAAGTGTCTGGAAAGCTGAAATCACTTTTTGTCCATCTTTCGCCTTTGCGGCTTCTGCCATCTCATGCGCGGCCTCATGTGTCTGACCGTCAAATGATTTGAATTTGCTCATGTCGCTGCCCATGAAAGCCATGATGCGCACCTTTTCATTCAGTGGTGCTTCAGGATGTTCGCCTATCAGGTGAGCGGTGTGTTCAACCAGCACCCAGTCTTCACGGGAAATCCCATCGGTTGCGATTTGCATATTTTTACCCAAGTCTTTCATGACCTGTTGCAAGACCAGCGGCTCTGCGGCCTGTGCGCTCGCTGCCGCATAAAACAAACTGGCGATTGCCAGTGAGAGATATTTTTTCATTCCTACTCCTTTTTAGTTGGTGATAAAGTCAAGCGTCATCATTGCGTTTCTTGATGCCATGCAAATAAATCGGGAAGGTCTTTTTAGCCTCCTCCAGCAATGAACGTTTGCCGCCAAAAATAGAGACCTGCATGAAGAGTCCCTGAATCATGCCGATATAGAGCACTGACGCATTCTTGCTATCCAGATCGTCAGACACCAATGACTGTGCCTTTGCTTCTTCAAGCAATCCGGCGATCCTTTCTTCATATCCTGAGATGATTCCCTGTATCAGATCACGCAACTTGCTATTCTTCTTGTGCAGCATTTCTGTAAACAGCAAACGCGGGATTGAAGGATGCTTGCCGATAAAAGTGACGTGCGCATAGAACATCCGCTCAATTGCATCAATCGGCCCTGTCGCGTCAGATGCAGCTTTCTCCAGCACTGTCATCAGTCGCCCGCGTATCCAATGTATGACGGCAAGCCAGATATCGTCCTTGGTCGGGAAGTGTTTGAAGATGGCACCTTGCGTGACCTTCATCGCATCTGCCATATCCTGCGTCGTCACGCTGTCTATGCCTTTTTCAGCGGCCAGATGAATGGCGACACGGACAATCTCCTTTTGTCTTTCTTCTGTAGATAGACGCTGTTTGATAACTTCAGTATTCACGCTAATTTCTCCAATAAAATCCTGTTATGCATCTCGTCCTTCGCCTGCTTCTTCATAAGTGCGGCCATCGCGAATGTGGTAGATACGCTTGAAGGTCGGGATGATCTTCTCATCATGAGTGACCACGATAATGGCGGTCTGATATTGCTGCGCCATCTGATTCAGTATTCTCACCACCGTCAAGGCACGTTCGCTGTCCAGTGGCGCCGTTGGCTCATCGGCGAGGATGATGGGTGGGTGATTAGCCAGTGCACGCGCAATCGATACGCGCTGCTGCTCACCGCCGGAAAGCTCTGATACCTGAGCTTGTGCCCGATGGCCAACATCGAGCGCATCCAGCAATTCTCTGGCGCGAACTCGCGCCTGTGCATTCGACACACCCGCCAGCATCGGCAGGAGCGCGATGTTATCGGTCACATCTA
>JAVHQJ010000114.1:0-15874 GCA_036171075.1 Sideroxydans sp.
GCAATGCGCTGGCCTCGCGTCGAACTTGGTCAAGGTGCAGA
The DNA here is from genome assembly GCA_036171075.1 of Sideroxydans sp. Taxonomy (GTDB): domain Bacteria; phylum Pseudomonadota; class Gammaproteobacteria; order Burkholderiales; family Gallionellaceae; genus Sideroxyarcus. The sequence continues at coordinate 42 of JAVHQJ010000114.1, forward strand.
TTCATGGCTTACAGCAAATCTTCGCGATGCAGAAGGAATACGAATTGGTCACCCGCGCTGACTTCTAGCCAAGTGAAAGGGAGGTCGGGGAAGGCGGCTTCGAGTGCGTCGCGGTTGTGGCCGATTTCGACGATGAGAATGCCGTTTTCGGTGAGGTGGTCAGCCGCGTGTTTGAGGATGATGCGGGTCGCATCCAATCCATCCTCGCCGCTACCTAGTGCTAGCTTGGGTTCGTGCAAATACTCTTGCGGCAAGGTGGCGACCGAGGGTGCATCCACGTAGGGTGGGTTGCTGATGATGATGTCGTAACTGCGCCCTTTGAGTTGCTTGAATAAGTCGGTTTCGATTAACTCGATACGCTCACTTAAGTGGTAGTCCTCTACATTGCGACGTGCCACAGCAAGCGCATCTGATGATAGGTCTGCCCCATCCACTAATGCATTGGGGAAGGCATGTGCGGCGAGGATGGCGAGGCAGCCGCTACCCGTGCACATGTCAAGCACGCTACTAATCATCTCGGCATCTTCCACCCACGGTGCAATTTGTTCACGCAGTAATTCGGCAATGAAAGAGCGCGGTACGATGACGCGTTCGTCCACATAAAAACTAAATTCACCCAAGAAGGCTTGCTGTGTGAGGTAAGCCGCAGGGATGCGCTGCACGACACGTTTTTTAATGAGGTTGAGGACGTCTGAAATTTCGGATGGGGTGAGTGTCGCATCGAGAAAGGGTTCTAGGCTATCTAGCGGCAGATGCAAGGTGTGAAGGATGAGATAAGCCGCTTCGTCATACGCTTCACTACTGCCATGTCCGAACGATAACTTGGCTTCAGTAAAACGACTCACGGCGAAACGTAGGCAATCGCGTACGGTTTTGAGCGTGGTGAGGGCTTCTGAATAATGGGGGGCGCTCATCGGGATTCTCCTAGAAGTTTAACGAGCGTCAAATAATAGATCTCGGACAAAGCCTCTAAATCAGCAACAGAAACACATTCGTTGAGTTTGTGAATGGTGGCGTTCACTGGGCCGACTTCTAGAACTTGCGGACAGATGTCGGCGATGAAGCGGCCGTCGGACGTGCCACCGCTGGTGGAGAGTTCGGCTTCCGCACCCGTTACGTGTTTGATTGCAGCGCTCACCGCATCGACTAAATCGCCGCGTGGGGTGAGGTAAGGCTTGCCCGACATTTCCCATTTCAAGTCATATTCCAAGCCGTGTTTGTCGAGAATGGCGTGGACTTTTTGTTTGAGTGAATCGGTGCTGCTGGCGGTGGAGTGGCGGAAGTTGAAGAGGATTTCAAGTGTGCCGGGCACGACATTGGTTGCGCCAGTGCCGCCAGTGATGTTGGAGATTTGCCACGAGGTGGGCGGGAAGTATTCGTTGCCTGCATCCCACTCGGTAGCGGCTAATTCGGCAATGGCAGGAGAAGCCAAATGAATTGGATTTTTGACTAAATGTGGGTAAGCGATATGGCCTTGCACCCCTTTAACCGTGAGCGTGCCAGACAGTGAGCCGCGCCGTCCGTTCTTGATGGTGTCGCCCATCTTGCTCACGGCGGTGGGTTCGCCCACGATGCAGTAATCCAATTTTTCATGGCGCGCTTGTAGCGCTTCGACCACGCGTACCGTGCCCTCCACGGCAACGCCTTCTTCATCCGAAGTGAGCATGAGTGCAATCGAGCCACGATGTTGTGGATGGTTTGCGACAAATTTTTCAGTGGCGGTAACGAAGGCGGCAATTGAACCTTTCATATCCGCTGCGCCCCGACCATACAACATGCCGTCGCGCACAGTTGGCGTGAAAGGATGGCTATGCCATTTATCAACGGGGCCTGTTGGTACCACATCGGTATGCCCAGCAAAGCAGATGACGGGGGCTGAAGTGCCGCGACGAGCATATAGATTGTCCACCTCACCGCAGCGCATTTTTTCTAACTTGAAATCGAGTGGGGTGAGGTGGCTGCTGATGAGGTCAAGACATCCTTCGTCCAATGGGGTCAGCGATGGGCGGGCGATCAGTTGTTGCGTTAGGTCTAGTGTTGAGCTCATGGTGGTCAATTTACAATTTTAGATTGTCGTATTCACTTAAGTTATAACCCGTAGCTAATACTTCGCCATTACGAGTTAGTACAGGGCGTTTAATGACGTTGGGGTGGGTGAGCATGAGCTCTAATGCGCTGGCATCGTCTTGATTAGAAGCCTTTACCTCGGCGGGAAGTTTATTCCAAGTGGGGCCCGTCTTTTTGAGAAGGCGTTGCCAGCCGATTTGTTGCAACCAATCGACTAACAAGGCTTCGGAAATAGCCTGCTTTTTGAAATCATGAAAAGCATAGTTCACTTCATGCTCAATTAACCAAGTGCGCGCTTTTTTAACGGTGTCGCAATTGGGAATGCCATACAGCTCAATCAACTTCCCGATCCCGGTGTCTCGATAGTGAGTTTAATGCCGCCAAAATTTGCATCTGGCGTGCTCTTGAGTTGTGGTGCATTAGCAGGGTCGTAGGCTTGCACTTTGGCCGTTTTTGAATAGTCAATTAACGATGCCAAATTGCTTGCGGAATCGGCATTTTTCAGTGCGTCCTCTTTGCTGATTTGACCTGATTTGTATAAATTGTAAAGTGCCTGCTCAAAGGTTTGCGAACCGTGTGAAACGCTTTGCTCAATAGCTTCGCGGATTTTTTCGATTTGGTCATTTTTAATCAGGTCGGAAATAAGTGCTGAATTAAGTAGCACTTCGACCGCAGGGACTAACAAGCCTTTGGTGTTGCGTATCAAGCGTTGCGAAATAACCGCACGTAAGCTCAATGACAAGTCGGACAAGATGCTGTTACGTGCATCGTATGGAAAGAAGTTCACAATGCGATTGAGTGCATGATAGCTGTTGTTTGCGTGCAAGGTGGACAGACACAGATGTCCCGTCTGCGCGAATACCAAAGCGTGTTTAAGCGTGTCGCGATCGCGAATTTCACCAATCATCAGCACATCAGGGGCTTCACGCATGGCACTGATGAGTGCTGCGCCATAGTCGGCGGTGTCTGTGCCTATTTCACGTTGATTGACGATGGATTTATCATGGCGGAACATGTATTCCAGCGGGTCTTCAATGGTCAGAATATGTCCTGTTTGTGTTTCATTGCGATGCTGAAGCATCGCCGCCAAGGTTGTGGATTTGCCCGAGCCTGTTGCACCCACCATCAGCACCAGCCCGCGTTTTTCCATGATGAGCTCTTTGAGCACGGTAGGTAGATGCAACTCTTCCACATTCAACACTTGCCCGCGCACATAACGAATCACCACAGCGATGCTGCCGCGTTGACGAAATACATTGACGCGGAAGTTGCCGATATGAGGAATGCGGAAAGAGAAGTTCATTTCCATATGCATTTCAAAATCAGCAATCTGATCGGGCGTCATCATTTCGTAAGCAATCTGCTTGATGTTCTCCTCTTCCAACAGTTGCGCATTCACGGGCATCAACACGCCATTGATTTTGATGTTGATGGGCGCACCCACCGAGAAAAATAAGTCGGAAGCCTGTTTGTCGGCGGCTAGTTGTAGCAGAGGCGTTACGATCATGTGGTTCTCCTAGCTATTAGGATTGAGGAGTTGGGTTTGAGTGAGAGGCGCAGCGGCTGCATTTCTTAATTCTCAATCCTCAGACCTGTTTTTAGATTCCGCGTAACAACTCATTGATACCTGTCTTACCTAATGTTTTAGCATCCACTTTTTTCACGATGACCGCGCAGTACAAGCTGTGCGTGCCATCTTTGGAAGGCATGCTGCCGCTGACGACAACGGAACCAGCAGGTACGCGACCGTAGATGATCTCGCCTGTCTCACGGTCGAGGATCTTGGTAGATTGGCCGATGAACACACCCATCGAGATGACCGAGCCTTCTTCCACGATGATGCCTTCGACAATTTCCGAACGCGCGCCGATGAAGCAGTTGTCTTCGATGATGGTGGGGTTCGCTTGCACGGGCTCCAGCACGCCGCCGATCCCGACGCCGCCGCTCAAGTGAACATTCTTACCAATCTGCGCACAAGAGCCAACGGTCGCCCAGGTGTCCACCATCGTGCCTTCATCAACATAGGCACCGATGTTGCAGTAGGAAGGCATCAACACCACGTTCTTGGCGATATATACACCTCGACGCGCGGCTGCGGGAGGGACGACGCGGAAGCCGCCTTCGCGGAACTCTTTGGAGTTGTAGTCGGCGAACTTGGAAGGCACTTTGTCGAAATAATTGGTGAAACCGCCTTTGATGAAGTTGTTGTCTTCGATACGGAAGGACAGCAAGACCGCTTTCTTGATCCACTGATGGGTGACCCAAACACCATTGATCTTTTCAGCCACCCGCAATTTGCCTTTGTCGAGATATTCGATGACGGTGTTGATGGACTCTTTGAGTTGCGCATCCACGTTGCGGGGGGTGATGTCTGCGCGGCGTTCAAAGGCTTCTTCGATGATGGCTTGTAATTGCGGCATGGTGAGTTCCTGTCTGTTAAATAATTTATTAATCATTAATTTGTAGGTCGGGTTTCAACCCGACATGTCGGCCTGAAGCCCGACCTACAAAGAACGGGTGAATTCGTTGATACGTCTTGCGGCTTCTAGTGTTTCGTCCAGATTGGCGACCAATGCCAAGCGGATGAAGTTCTTGCCGGGATTGACTCCATGTGCTTCACGCGCCAAGAAGCTACCCGGCAACACGGACACATTATAGTCGCGGTAGAGATGTTGCGCGAAAGCGGTGTCTGCGATGGGGGTGCGTATCCACAGGTAGAAACCCGCATCCGGTTTAGTAACGGGCAAGATGGGAGAGAGCATCTCAATGACTTGCTCAAATTTTTGCACATAAAGTCTGCGGTTTTCCACGACATGCGCTTCATCGTTCCATGCAGCGATGGTCGCCGCTTGGATGGCGGGGTTCATGGCGCAGCCGTGATAGGTGCGATACAGCGCGAATCGTTCCAACACCTTGGCGTCGCCGGCGACGAAACCAGAGCGCATGCCGGGCACGTTGGAGCGTTTGGACAGGCTAGAGAACACGACCAGGTTCTTGTAGTCGCCTCGACCCAGTTGCTGTGCGGCTTGCAGTGCGCCTAGCGGCTGCTCATCGCCAAAATAGATCTCGGAATAGCACTCGTCGGCAGCGATGACGAAGCCGTAGCGGTCCGAGATCTCGAATAGTGTCTTCCATTCAGTCAGAGACATCACGCGGCCATTCGGGTTGCCCGGTGAGCAGACGTAGATAAGTTGGGTGCGTTGCCATACCGCTTCGGGTAATTGCGCGAAGTCCATCGCGAAATCATCTTCAGGCAGTGTGTTGAAAAAATGCGGTGTCGCTCCCGCGAGGAAAGCTGCACCTTCGTAGATTTGATAAAAGGGGTTGGGGCAGATCACGACAGGATCATGCTTGCTGCGGTCGATCACGGCTTGAGCGAACGAGAACAAGGCTTCGCGGCTGCCATTCACGGGTAATACTTGTGTCTTGGCATCAGGGGCAACGATGCCATAACGTTGGCTCAACCAGTTAGCAATGGCAGTGCGCAAGCCGTCGCTACCGATGGTTGTGGGATAATTCGCCAGTCCATCTAAGCCTGAAATCAAGGCGTCTTTAATGAAGTGAGGCGTTGCATGTTTGGGTTCGCCAATGTGTAGGCTGATCGGTTTTAGTGCTGCGTTTGGCGTCACTTCGCCGAATAATTTGGCGAGTTTTTGGAAGGGATAAGGTTGCAGTTTAGTTAGATCAGGATTCATCAGTAAATTTATGGCAACAAAAACGTTGCGCATTATATAAGGGGCGGTGAGTTGTCATCAAAACAAAATGTCATGCCTGTCGCGGGTGTGTTGAGTGGTGCGTTGGTGTGGGGGTTGATTTGGTATCCCTATCGGGTATTGCAAGACATCGGTATCTCGGGCGCACTCGCCACGCTCATTACGTACTTACTGGCTATGTTTTTTGGTCTTTTTATGCTGCCTACTATTTGGCGCGAACGTGAACAAATTAGAGGTTGGGCATTACTTCTTGTGTTGAGTGCGGGCTGGGCGAATCTAGGCTATGTCTTGGGCATGTTGCACGGCGATGTGATGCGTGTTTTGCTTCTGTTCTATCTGGCGCCTGTGTGGACAATCCTATTTTCATTTTGGCTATTGGGCGAACGCCTTAATCGCTACGGCTATTTCATTGTGTTGCTGTCATTAAGTGGCGCGATGGTGATGTTATGGCAGCCCAGTTTAGGCGTGCCTTGGCCGCAAAATAGCTCTGAATGGCTAGGACTATCAGCGGGAATGAGCTTTGCGTTATCCAATGTCACCTCGCGCCGTGCCGCGCATCTTTCCGTCGAAACAAAATCTTTCAGCATTTGGTTGGGGACTGCCCTGCTGACAGTGCCATTTTTACTGTGGCAGGGGGGGGTAAGTGCGCAACTGGTGTCAATTGATATGACATCGTGGTGGCTATTGATTGTGCTGGGTATTGTGCTATGTGCTACCGCCTTTGCCGTGCAATATGGCGTCACACATCTGTCTGCAAATCGTGCCGTTGTTTTGTTTTTGTTTGAGCTGGTGGTGGCGGCATTGGCCTCTTACCTATTAGCTAATGAGGCAATGAGTGTGCGTGACTGGATGGGGGCTACCCTGATTGTTTCGGCCAGTTTTTTGTCAGGAAAACTTTCCCCAAGTAAATCTGTAGGGTAGACTTTGAGTAAATATCCATTAATTTCATAGGCCTAAAGGGCTTTATTGTTGGGTTTAATATCAATGACAAACTCACTTACCACGGTTGATACTTCCAAGCTGTTTGATAACACCGACCCACAAGCGGTGTGGAACATCACGACGGAAACGATTCGCCTAATTAGCCCTCATTACGATTTCACATTAGTGCAGAAAGTATTCAAGGATGTGCTGCGTATGTTTTATGGCGAGTTCCCTGGATACGCGCCAATTAAAACTTTGTATCACGATCTGTCTCACACATTAGAAGTCTTCACCTGTGGTGTGAGGCTGATGCATGGCGTGCATGTATCGGGCGATAAGCTTTCCGATGAAGAACTTACGTTGATGATGCTGGCTATCTTGATGCACGACATTGGTTACGCGCAACGCAATGGAGAAGATACAGGCACGGGTGCGCAATTAACCCATACCCATGTCAAGCGTGGCGTGGAATTTATGCAATCTTATTTTGGTGAGCGCTTATTACCGTCGAGCATTTTAGTCGATGTGAAAGGCATGATTCTGGGTACAGAGCATTTTCGCCCGTTTGCCGAAATAGAATTTCCCAGTGAACGTACCCGCACACTGGCTTGTATTGTGGCTACAGCGGATATTGTTGGGCAGATGGCAGACCGCAAGTATTTGGAGAAGTTGGCCTTCTTGTATTTGGAGTTTCAGGAGGCGCAGTTTGGGAATTATTTGAGTTTATTTGATATGTTGCGCCAGACTATAAATTTTTATCTGATTACTCAAGAGAAGCTGGATGGCGTGTTGGGTGGCATTTACCACAAGCTGGAGTTTCATTTTGAGGCAGTACAAGGCGTGCGCAAAAATCTCTACATCGAATCCATTCAAAAAAACATGAATTATCTGTCTAAAGTCGTGGGGGAGAATGAGGCGAACTTGCTCGTATTACTTAAGCGCAACGGTATTTTGGCGAGTTCCCGTTTGCTTTAAGGCGTTTGGGCTAGATTTCCAAATTACTGTTTGGATTTTTTGACGTGATACATATTTGAATCAGCTTCATGCAGTAATTCGGTTGCTGTTTTCCCTTGTCCAATGTAAGTGATGTGCCCAATAGATAAAGAAATATCCCAGCCACACTCATCAAAAGTTTGCACGGCTAAATCGTTAATCCGTTGCATTAAGATGGCGCATTCTTGTGCCCCTGTTTCTGGTGCTAATACGGCAAATTCATCTCCTCCAATACGCGCAATCGAATTTGTTTTGCGCGACCCGTGAGTCAGAATATCCGCCACTTGGTTTAAGGCCGCATCTCCTACCTTATGGCCGTGTGTGTCGTTTAAATTCTTGAAGCGGTCTATATCAATATAGAGCAAAGAATAGGGCTGGCGTGAACGTTCTGAACGGAGTTGCTCTTGTTCTAATTTCTCAATCCAGTTGGGGCGATTCGCGAGATCAGTTAGGAAATCTTTTTGTCCATATTCACGCTCGTGCCATAAACGCGATACAACCCGCCCGAGAATGCCAAAGGTGATACCGCGCGTAAAAACATTGAACGCGAGAGCGGTCATTGAAATGTCTTCTGGGGCAACGAGGTATTCTGAAAAGCTCCAAGCAAAAGCAACGATAAATCCAAGTAGATAAGGAAGAGCAGAGTCGGTTCGACGTTTGGCCAATAATGCTTTTGCACTGGCAGCTTGTATGATGGGGAGACAATACAGAACGTCGATGGAAATATGCGAACTCTTCATTGCATAATTTAGCGCGGTAATCAGCACGATTTCTACAACAATAATGAAAAGACTTAAAAACATATTTCCTTTGTGCGACGTGTTTTAGATGAGGTAACGAGTGACCATCTATAAAGTGAGGCGATTGTAGCTGATGCGGAGGGCGTACTCATTTTTGTGACAGAGGCTACGTTGTTGCCTAACACTTTCTTTCAATTTAAGGATTTTGCTTTTTGTGTCAAGTGATTCAAAGGATTCTGCGGAGAAAATTAAATGATTAATGGATTTCATCATGCCACCTTTATTACCTGCAACCTCACCCGTGCCCGCGACTTTTATGAATGTGTATTAGGTCTTTATCCAGACAGCAGGCGTCCTAACATGAGTTTCGACGGAGTCTGGTACGACATTGCGCCTCGCCAGCAAATCCATCTAATGCTGCTGCCTAATCCTGAAGCGGGTGTTGTGCGTCCCGCACATGGGGGGCGTGATCGGCATGTGGCGTTAAGTGTGAGCAGTCTCACGACTCTAATTCAAAAATTGGAGCAAGCAGGTATTCCCTATAGCTTGAGTCAATCGGGGAGGCGGGCTTTGTTTTGCCGAGACCCAGATAAAAATGCGCTCGAATTTATTGAGGATGTCGCTTAATGGACGCGGCTGGCATGAGCCCAAAGGCTTGGTATCAAGCCACTTGTGCAGAATCAGGATTTATCTGTGATACCCGACAACTCGCTGCGATTGAAGAGTTGGAAACGTTGTGGTTACAGCTAGTCGAATTCAAAGTTAAACGTAACCAATTTTTAGGGCGTAGTTTATTGAGTCCCGATGTGCCAAACGGCCTTTACATGTGGGGCGGTGTCGGGCGCGGTAAAACTTTTTTAATGGATGGCTTTTATCTTTGCTTGCCTTACCGACGCAAGCGTCGCATCCATTTCCATAATTTTATGGCTGAAGTTCACCATGAAATGAAGCAACTTGCGCATGAACGTGACCCGTTGATTGCACTGGCCAATAAAATTGAGCAATTCACGCGTTTGTTGTGTCTGGATGAGTTTCATGTAGACGATATTGCGGATGCGATGATTTTAGCGCGGCTGCTCCAAGCCTTGCTGGAACGGGGTGTTGTGTTGCTCACCACGTCTAACTATGCCCCCGATGCTTTATATCCGAATGGTTTGCAAAGACAAAATTTTTTACCCGCAATTGACTTACTCAAGCGGGATTTGAAAGTGTTGCATCTGGATAGTGATACAGATTACCGACTGTTGCAGATGGCACGCGATCCTTTGTTTATGTTGACGTCGGACGCCTCGGCAGAGTTGCGCATGCAATCGTTATTTCAGCGACTGACTGCGGGGTTGCATTGTGTGGCAAGCACCATTCAAGTGGGCAATATCGAGATTCCTGTTAAACGTGATGCGCGGGAAGTGGTGTGGTTCGATTTTAACGCGCTGTGTGGAGGTAATCATGATCAGACAGCGTATCTGCAAATTGCGCATCGTTATCCCACGGTGTTTGTATCAAGCATTCCGCAGTTCAATGCGGATAACGCGTCTGCGGCGCGCCGCTTTACGTGGTTGATTGATGTGCTGTACGACAATCATGTGCAGCTGGTGGCTTCATTTGCGACCGATTTGACGGTTTTATATGAGGCATCCGCCTTGGATGGTGAAGCACAGCGTATTGTGAGCCGCCTCACTGAAATGCAAACGCAGCGCTATTTGGCGTTGCCGCATCACAGTCGAGGGGTGTCATTGACTGCCATTGAATCGTAAGCCTGAGGTGAGGAAGTGACCGGGAAATTTACTGCCTCTGGGAGCAGATTGAAGCCCCCCACAGGCAGCGATTCTTTATAAGCCGCTTTTAATGCGTGCATCGTATGTGCTTTGGCATGCCGTATTCGCGGCATCAAAAGTTTTGTTCACTTCTTCCATCAGGGCGGGTGCTAGAGTGAATTCACCCGGTTTGCGTTTGACGGGGACTTGATTCTTCGTAATGAACTCGGTTTTCGTTGCTTCCGCAGCTGCTTTGCACGCACTTAAATCTGCCGCTAATTGCACGCCTAAACTCAGCGCTGCATCTGCTCTCGCTTTGGCTTTTGCGCGCATTTGCTCCATTTCAACACGCGCCTGTTCAGATTCTTTGATGGCTTGTTTATTCAACATGTCTAGGTAAAACCAAGCACCACTGGTCAGCACAATCAGTAGCACGGCGAAGATTTTTTTCTGCATGAATTTCTCCTTGGGGTTGGTCAGCTTGCGGAGTGAATAATACTCGAATTGAAGGTTGTTTAAGGTGCGGGATTGGGATACATCCTATGCACAGCCTCAATCTTTTCTAAAACCTCTTTGCCTAGTGTTACTGCGGCACTGTCTATATTTTCCTTAAGTTGTGCCAAGGTGGTGGCGCCGATAATGACGCTGTTCGTGAACGAGCGTGTGCGTGCAAAGGCGAGTGCCAGCGTCGCTGGGGTTAGGTTGCTGTCTTGGGCTATACGCAGATATTCACGCGTGGCGGCAGGCACATTGACTTTGGCATAACGCTGTCCGAAGTTTGGGAAATGAGTGATGCGTCCGTGCGCTTGGGCATCGGCGAGGTACTTTCCTGTGAGCCAGCCAAACGCCAGCGGGCTATAAGCCAGCAAGCCCACGCCCGTGTGATGGCAAGTCTCGGCGAGCCCGCTTTCGAAGGTGCGATTCAATAAATGGTAGGCATTTTGTACGCTGACAATTTTGGGAAGTCCCAGTTGTTCTGCGCAACGCACAAATTCGGCTACCCCCCAAGGTGTTTCATTGCTCAAGCCAAGGTGGCGAATTTTTCCTGCTCGTACTTGTTCGGCGAGTGCCTGCAATTGGTGCGCAATACTGGTGGCTTCACGCTCTTGCGTCGCATCGTAGCTAGTCGATCCAAACATTGGCACGTAGCGATCTGGCCAGTGGATTTGGTAGAGGTCAATATAGTCGGTGTTTAAGCGATTTAAGCTCGCATCGACGGCGGCAATAATGTGTTCGCGGTTAATGCGTGGTGTGCCACGAATCCACGTGAAGCCACGCGCTGGGCCCGTAATTTTGCTCGCAACAATCAACGTGTCGCGGGGCTGATGTTTAAGCCAAGAACCAATATAAGCTTCAGTTCGATGCACGGTCTCGGCGCGTGGGGCGACAGGATACATCTCGGCTGTGTCGATAAAATTGATTCCCCGCGAAATTGCATAGTCGAGCTGCGCGTGTGCTTCTGCTTCGGTGTTTTGCTCACCGAAAGTCATCGTGCCAAGTGATAGCGCAGAGACGTTGAGATTGCTAGTGCCGAGACGTCGATAGTCCATTTGTAAGTTAGCCGCGCGTGTTGGATTGTGTAGAAAATTGCGTCAATTCCACCAAGGGAGCTGGTTGCCAGCCAGCCTTGCGATGTTCCGCCACTACGTTGGTGAACACGCCGCCGCGCACATAAAATTTGGCAGTGAGGCGCATAAAGCGCGGCTGGGTAGCGGCGACCAAGTCATCCAAGATGCGGTTGGTCACATCTTCGTGGAAGTGTCCTTCATCACGGAATGACCACATGTAAAGTTTAAGGCTCTTCAATTCAATACATTGTTGGTCGGCGATGTAATCCAACATGAGAGTGGCAAAATCAGGCTGCCCTGTTTTTGGGCATAGGCATGTAAATTCAGGTACTTCCATGTGTATGTGGTAGTCCCGCTTGGGCTGTGGATTAGGGAAGGTTTCGAGTGTCTTGGTGGGTTGGGTAGTCACGTTTGGTTGCCTTTGTTTGTTCGGTTAGAATGCGCCGCACATTATAACGTCAGCCTGTTTTCTTCGGACATACTCAAATTGCGTTTAAGCCAAATCAAACTCGCCGGTTTCAAATCCTTCGTTGATCCCACGGTTATATCGCTGCCAGGTCAGCTGGTGGGCGTGGTGGGGCCGAACGGGTGTGGTAAATCCAATGTGATTGACGCCTTGCGTTGGGTGTTGGGCGAGTCACGTGCATCGGCTTTGCGTGGCGAGTCGATGCAGGATGTGATTTTTAATGGTTCGGGCAATCGCAAAGCAGTATCGCGCGCCAGTGTCGAATTGATATTCGATAACTCACTTGGAAAAGTGGGGGGGCAATGGGCGACGTTTGCTGAAATTTCCATCAAGCGCGTGCTGCAACGCGATGGTGATTCTAATTACTACATCAACAATCAAAACGTTCGCCGTAAAGATATTACCGATATTTTTCTAGGTACGGGGGTGGGTGCAAGAGCTTATGCCATTATCGAGCAGGGCATGATTGCGCGCATCATCGAGGCTAAACCTGAAGAGTTGCGTGTGTTCCTTGAAGAAGCAGCCGGGGTTTCTAAATATCGGGATCGTCGGCGCGAAACAGAATTACGTCTGGGCGATACGAAGGACAATTTAGCGCGCGTATCCGACATCTTGCATGAGCTGGATAAACAACTGGGGCATTTGGGTGAACAGGCCGAAGTGGCGAAGATATATCGCGAACTTGAGGCGCGTCGCGAAACTACGCAACGTTTGCTGTGGCTGGTGAATAAGCAAGAGGCGGAAGCGCGTCGCGTACGTTTTGCACAGCAAGTTGAAAAAACCAAGAATGAGTTGGAAGCTGAAATTGCTAAATTGCGCGAAGTGGAAAGTAAGTTGGAAGGCGCACGCGCCGAACACTTTACCTTGTCTGATGCGCTACACGCCAAGCAGGGCGATTTATATGCCAGCAATGCGGAGGTGGCACGTTTAGAGCAGCAAATTACTTTCCTGACTGAACAACGCAATCGTCTTGCGCAACAAATTCAAAATGGTGAACGCCAAATTGCGCAACAGAGAGTGCAGCTGCAAGGCTTAAAAACGCTACAAGAACACTGGTTACGTCAACAACAAGATGGTGGTACGCGGGTGCAGATGTGTGAAGAGCGTGCCCATTCTGAAGCACTGAAATTGCCGCAAGCAGAAGAAGCGACGCGTATTGCACTGGAGCGCCACAACACCTTGCAGCGTGAGCAAATGGTCATTCAGCAACAAATCCAATTGGCTGATACGCAACGCGGACATATTCAAGGCGACGTGCAGCAACTGGATAGCCGTCGTTCACGTTTGATGTTGGAGCGCGATAATTTACCGCGTCCTGACGTGGAGGGCTTGCAACAGGCGCAACAACAATTGCTTGAATTGCAGATGCAACATGAAGAGCAGCAACAGCAGCTGGCACAACTCCAAGAGCAATTACCCCTCGCGGATGCGGCGCGACATGAGGCACGCAATAGCGCACAAGAATTAGAGCGAGCATTAGCGCAAGTCGAAGCGCGTATGAATGCGTTGAAGCAATTGCAATCGCAGGTGGATAACGACAAAAATCTAAAAGTGTGGCTGGCGCAACATCAATTAGAGAATGCACCGCGTTTATGGCAATCCATTCGCATAGAACAAGGTTGGGAAAATGCGCTGGAAGCCGTGTTGCGTGAACGTATCAATGCCTTGTCTTTGGGGCAGTTGGATGAAACAACGCGTTGGCAAGAGACACCTCCCGCCAAGTTGGCCGTGTATGCGGCACACAGCGCGCAACTTGATGTGTTAGATGCGCCCGCAGGGCTGACGCCGCTAACTCACTATGTGCACTATCAAAACGAACAAGCCGCCCCCGTGGTGAATGATTGGCTGGCAGGCGTATATGCCATCGCTAATCTAGATGAGGCGCTGCGTTTGCGCGGCCTATTGCAAGCAGGCGCGTGGCTGGTGACTCCGCAAGGTCACTTGGTGGGCGCGCACAGTGTGTTGTTTCATGCGCCGGATAGTCAGGTGCACGGCATTTTGGCGCGGCAACGCGAAATTGAACAATTGCAGAGTGAAGCTGCGCAGCTTGCCGCTACCCTGGCGCAAGGTAAAGCCGCCGTCGATTTGGCAGAAGCAGCTTACTTGGCCGTTGGTACTCGTATTGCTCCTTTGCGTAGTGAAGGAGCCGAGTCACAACAGCGACAACATCAAATTCAAGTGCATATTCTCAAGCTCACTCAAGCGAATGAGCGCAGTCAAGAACGCAACTTACAGATTGCGCAAGAGCTGGAGGAATTGGTGCAACGCGTGGCAGAAGAACAAAGCCAATTGCAAGAAATTGCCGAGCGCATGCTTATTCAGCGTGAGCAATCTGCTGTGCAATTGGCTGAAAGTGATCAGGCGCGACAACACGCTAGCGCACAAGAATTGGCGTTACGCGAAGCTCGCGATCAGGCACAACGCGCGCAACACGAACTACAGGAATCCCGCTTCTTTGCAAAAACTTGTGTGGATAAACTGAACGACATCGAACAAAACATGCAACACAACAATGTCACCTTGGCACAGCTTGAAGAAGCGCTGGTGCATAGCTGCTCGGATCAGGAAAACTTGAGCGATGGCAATGCGCAAGAGCAGTTACAAGGTTTGTTGCAACAGCGTCAGCTGGTGGAAGAGAGTCTGGCGCAAGCACGCAACACGTTGGAACACGCCACGCTGAACCTGAATAAGATGGAGCAGGAACGCATGGGATGTGAGCAAAAGCTCAATCCCTTACGTGAAAAAGTCAGTGAGATTAGTCTCAAAGAACAAGAAGCACGTCTGCAATATGAGCAATGGGCGGAGCAGCTGACTAACATTGATGTGTCAGTTTTACTCCCCCTAATTGAAGGTGCAAAAGCGGGCGGATTGCAGAATGAGTTGCTGCGTTTAGCTAATGAAATTACGGCATTGGGCGCGGTGAATTTGGCTGCACTGGAAGAATTGCAAACAGCGCAGGAACGCAAATCTTACCTGGATGCGCAAGCTAAAGATCTGAATGAGGCAATTGAGACGCTTGAGTCTGCCATTCGCCGTATTGATAAAGAATCGCGCGATTTGTTAATGACAACGTACGATGCGGTGAATCAACACTTATCTGAATTGTTCCCTATTTTGTTTGGTGGGGGTGAAGCGCGTTTGGTATTGACGGGCGAGGAAATTTTGGACAGTGGCGTACAAGTAATGGCGCACCCACCAGGCAAGAAAAATGCATCCATTCATTTACTGTCGGGCGGAGAAAAAGCGCTGACAGCCATTGCGTTAGTGTTCTCTCTGTTTCAACTCAATCCAGCCCCATTTTGCGTGCTGGATGAGGTGGATGCACCACTAGATGACACCAACACCGAGCGCCTTTGCAAGTTGATTCAGAAGATGTCGGTGAATACTCAATTTGTCTATATCAGTCACAATAAAATCACCATGGAAATGGCGCACCAATTGATTGGCGTCACCATGCAGGAACGCGGCGTATCTAAAGTGGTGTCGGTGGATATTGAGGAGGCGTTGCGCTTACGTGAGGATAGTGGCGGCGCGGTGTCCGCCACATAGGTTGTTGAGGGTGTAAATAGTTTTGTGTAAACGGTCATTAGGCAGGAGACTGCCAGCAT
>JAVHQJ010000115.1:0-3441 GCA_036171075.1 Sideroxydans sp.
TTGATTTAATGGGCTGGTTCAATCAAATTCAACACGTAACTGCGACATAGCCAAAGAAAAGCCCGTCGAAATGCGGGCTTTTTGGTCGAAAGAAAAGCCCGTCGAAATGCGGGCTTTTTCAGCTCAAGCAACTCCGCTACGTCATACCGGCGCATAAGTAGTCACTTAGCAATCGTTTTTTTGATTGCTAAAGAAACGCTGAATACCCCCCCTTTCGCGCTGAGTTCTGACAACGCCGCTTTGCTAGGGAGAGCGCCCCGGCACGAAAAACTTCTGTTCCGGCACCGGCACGATGCTGCTTGAATTTTGGAGTGCGGTGGCATGACACCGCTGCGCAACCGAGGTTGCGCACTCCAAACTAAACCGCTAACGGATTAAATCAGCAATGCCCTAAGTAAATACTTGGTAGTTTCATCAGGCCGGTATCCAGATGATTAACTTGTACCACGGCATTGGGGCAAGACCTGTGTTGTGTCCGCTACGCGGGCGGCTTGTCCTGACTGGATACCGGCCTGCGCCGGTATGACATGGAATGATGTATCATCATTCCATGTCGTTTCACGCTTGCGAGGGAGACCATCATGCGCACCCCTGACAAATTATCAACCCGCCCGCAGTCGGGTTTCACGCTGGTCGAACTGGCCATCGTGATGGTCATCATCGGCCTGATCCTGGGCGCCATACTCAAGGGCCAGCAGATGATCGAAAATGGCCGGGTCAAGGCCGTGATCAATGATCTGCGCGGGGTTTTCGTGGCCTATTACGCCTACCAGGATCGCTACAGGGCGGTACCCGGCGACGACCTGAACGCTGCCAACCACATCAGCGGCGGCATCCCGGGCAACGGCGACAGCATCATCGCCGGGCTATATGGCGCGACAGACACTCCCGCAGGTGCGACCACGGAGAGCAATAATTTCTGGCAACACATGCGCCTGGACGGTTTTCTGACCGGCAGCGGCACCGATCCAGGGGTCAATGCACTGACAGGAAAACTGGGGGTACAAGGTGCCGTCGTCACCTACGGCATGACCGGCAATGTGGTCTGCGTCGGCAGTATTCCGTGGAAAATCGCGCAATCGGTAGACATCGCGCTGGACGACGGCGACAGCGCCACCGGTCTGGTACGCGCCGGGGCTGCCGGTGACCCCAACCAGCCCACCGATACCGCCACCTCCGCCGCCTATGGCACCGCCGCACCTGCCGACACCGACACCCTGCATACGCTTTGCATGAAGCTGTAACGCCTTTCAACTAGGGTAGTTCATCCTTAAAACAGCAGTTAACCGAAATTTAATAATGATTTCATTTACTTAAGTGGTATTCGTGGGTGCGAATTCATTCGCACATAACTTGCTGAATGTGCGAATGAATTCGCACCCACATCAGCTTCAACTGCCGGATTTAGGTTCATCCCAAAAAGTTCATTAGAAATGAACGTCCCTGCCTCCTGCAAAGGGGAAAGGGATGAATTGGCTAATGGATTATTGGGGTTCAAAACGGCCTCTGAGCGGGCTGTCGCGGATGTAAAACTTCTTTACTTCCTGAACGCAGGCACTACGCTTACATTCCACCCCGTGTCAAACCAATTCACGTTACTTCATGCGCCTTCGAGGAGAATATCATGCGGAAATACCACGAAAATCATCAATCCGGCTTTACGCTGGTTGAACTCGCCATCGTGCTGGTCATCATCGGCCTGCTGCTGGGCGGGGTGTTAAAGGGTCAGGAAATGATCGAAAACGGCAAGATCAAGAATGTCAAGAATGACGTGGAAGGTTTCCCGGTCGCTTTCTACGCCTACCGGGATCGCTACAACGCCCTGCCCGGCGATGACCCCAACGCATTGGCCCGCTGGCCCGCCGCCAGTCATGATCCCACACCCCGCGCTGGCGATAACAATGGCCTCGTCGGATTGACGACTGCCTGGGCCACCTGCGCCGCGACTGCTGCCACGACTGAAAACTGCGCATTCATCCATGATCTGCGTCTGGCTGGCCTGATCACGGGGGCGGCCACCCCTCAAGACCCGGTCAATGCCTACGGCGGGGTGATTCGCGTCGTCTATAATGATGGCGCCACGGTTGGTGACACCGCTTATCCGATCGGACTGAGCGCGTGCTTTGGCAACCTGCCCGCCAAGGCGGCGGAATCCATCGACGCCAATTTTGATGACGGCAACCCCGCTAAGGGCAACGTGCGCGGAGTCGGCGGCAACACCATCAACATATCACCGGCCAGACCGGCTGCAGCCGCCTACGTTGACGATACCGCCAACAACGCCTACACGGTGTGCAGACTGCTGTAAAAACCGGTTTACTGTTTGTCAACATAAAGCCCGCTTGCGCGGGCTTTATGTTGACACAGTATCACTTACTGGTATCATAAACATGAAGCGTAAACACAATCGCAGCTTGGAGCTGATATTTCACCGCCCCATTAGCGGCAACGTCCAATGGAATGATATTGAAGCGTTATTCGTCGAGTTGGGCGCGGTCATCAGCGAACGCGAAGGCTCACGTATTCTTGTCAGGCTATTTGGCGAACGACGGGTATTCCACCGACCTCATCCGTCGCCCAATACCGATAAAGGAGCTGTTGAGAGCATACGCAAATGGTTGGATGACAATGGAGTGAAGCCGTGAAAAATATCATGACAATTGACAACTATCAGGCCATCGTTTCATACGACCCTGAAATTGAGATGTTCAGAGGTGAATTTATTGGCCTGAATGGCAGCGCAGATTTTTATGCCAAAGATACCGATGGATTGAAACGCGAAGCCGGGATTTCGCTTAAGGTATTTCTGGACGCTTGCGCTGAGGATGGCGTAGAGCCGCGTAAAACTTATTCGGGTAAATTCGTTTTGCGACTTGATCCCCAAACACATGAAGCCGCAGCCGCAGCCGCCATGGCGAAGGGGGTGAGTCTTAATCAATGGGCGCGCGACACAATTCGCGAAGCCGCAACGGCCTGATTAATGCGAAAAATCGCGGGCTTCTTCTACAAGCTACACCCGCCGCCAGTTTGTTCCCGCCGCACTGTCTTCCAGCACGACGCCGGCCTCTAGCAGGGCCTTACGGATGCGGTCGGCCTCGGCGTAGTTTTTGGCCAGTTTGGCCGCGTTGCGCGCGACGATTTGCGCGGCGATCATCGCCTCATCATCCGAACCCGCGCCTTGCAAAAACTCGGTCGGATCGCGTTGCAGCAGACCCAATACCCCGCCCAATGACCTGAGTTGCGCGGCAACTTCTGACGACTGGCTGCGGTTGACTTCGTTGGCCAGCTCGAACAGTACCGCAACTGCTTCAGGCGTATTGAAATCGTCGTCCATCGCCGCCTTGAAACGACCTGCATATGCTTCGTTCCAGTCCGCTCCCTCACCCCTACCCCCTCCCCCGGAGGTGGAGGGGAACTGGCTTCCTTCCCCCACAGGGGGAA